>CBFGVM010000072.1:0-13280 GCA_965652015.1 uncultured Alphaproteobacteria bacterium | reverse complement strand
GCGATCGAGGTGCTCAAGCGCGCGGCGAACATCAATGTGACCTACGTGCCCTATGGCGGCACCGCGCCCGCGATCAACGCGCTGATGGGCAACCATGTGGCGGCGGTGTGGGCCGATTATCCTACGGTGGTGTCGCAGCTTGGCTCCGGCGCGCTGCGTGGGCTGGTCACCACCTCGCGCACGCGGGTCGAGGCGCTGCCGGAGGTACCCACGCTGATCGAGACCGGCATCAGCAACTACGAGGCGGATATCTTCTATGGCGTCGTGGCGCCGGCGAAAACGCCGCCGGAAATGGTCAATCGGCTGTCCGCCTGGCTCATCGGCGCGCTCAAAGCTTCCGACATGAAACCCAAGCTGGCGCAGCAAGGGCTGTTTCCGGTCGGCATATGCGGTGCGGAATTCGGCGCCTATCTGCGACGGATGGTCGACGACTACACCCGCATCATCCGCGAGGCGAATATCACGGTCAAATAGACCGTGACCGCCACGGAACGACGATTGTAGCAGCCCTGGTAGTATTCGCCCCGGCGCCGATATAGAACCTCCGTCGCTCGAAGGTGGAAGCGATGGAACGCTCCTTCAAGAAAGAGGTGCAAGCGCTCAAGCTCGGGGACGGCGAGACCTTCCGCGGCGAGGGCATCCTCGCCGTGACCAAGGCGCTGCTGCAATCCGGTGTGAGCTATGTCGGCGGCTATCAGGGCGCGCCGGTCTCCCACCTGCTCGACGTGCTGGTCGATGCCGAGGACATCATCGGCGATCTCGGGGTGCATCTCGAAACCTGCACCAACGAGGCGTCCGCCGCGGCCATGCTCGGCGCCTCGATCAACTATCCGCTGCGCGGCGCCGTGACTTGGAAGTCGATCGTCGGCACCAATGTCGCGGCCGACGCGCTGTCCAACCTCGCCTCCCCCGGCGTCGTCGGCGGCGTTCTGATCGTTCTCGGCGAGGACTACGGCGAGGGTGCGAGCGTGATCCAAGAGCGCTCCTACGCCTATGCCATGAAATCTTCGATGTGGCTCCTCGACCCGCGGCCTGATCTGCCGACCATCGTGCGCATGGTCGAGGAAGGCTTCGAGCTGTCCGAAGCAAGCCACGCGCCGGTGATGATGGAGCTGCGCATCCGCGCCTGCCACGTCACCGGCGAGTTCAAGGCCAAAGCCAACCGTCGCGCCGCCTTTTCCGGGAAGAACCGCCTTTCCGGTCCGCCGCGGTTCGATTACGGCCGCCTGGCGCATCCGCCCGTGATTTTTTCCCAGGAGCGGCTCAAGGTCGAGGAGCGGCTTCCCGCCGCGCAGCAATTCATCCGTGCGCGCAAGCTCAACGAGGTAATCGCCGGCGACCTCGCCGACATCGGCATCATTGTCCTGGGCGGGCTCACCAACGGCGTGCTGCGCGCGCTGGCGCGGCTTGATCTCGCGGATCTCTACGGCGCAACCCGCATCCCGATCTACGTGCTCAACGTCGCTTTCCCGCTGGTGCCGCAGGAACTGCGCGAGTTCTGCGCGGGAAAGCGCGCCGTTCTCGTGGTCGAGGAAGGCACTCCCGACTATGTCGAGCAGGCGGTCAATGTGGAACTACGCCGCGCCGACATGACCACGCGTGTCTTCGGCAAGGGCCTGCTGCCGCGGGCGGGCGAATACATCTCCGAGGTGCTGCTCAACGGCCTTGCGTCGTTCCTTGCCGAGACGCGGCCCGCCGGCGTTGACGCCGATGCGATCGCGGCGCGCGCCAAGAGCATGCTCGCGCCCAAGGCCGCCGCGATGGCCGGGGTCGGCGATATTCCGGCCCGCCCACCGAATTTCTGCACGGGATGTCCGGAACGGCCGGTGTTCAGTGCGATTAAGCTGATGCAACGCGAAATTGGGCCGACCCACATCAGCGCCGATATCGGCTGCCATTCGTTCGCGACCTTCGCGCCGTTCAGCTTGGGCAACTCCATCCTCGGCTACGGCATGTCGCTCGCGAGCGCGGCGGCGGTCGCCCCCAACATGGAGCGCCGTCCGATCGCCGTCATGGGCGACGGCGGCTTCTGGCACAACGGTCTCGTCACCGGCGTCGCCTCGAACCTCTTCAACAAGGGCGATGGCGTGCTGATCGTGATGAAGAATGGCTACGCCTCCGCCACCGGCCAGCAGTATCTGCCGTCGAGTGCTGCAAACCGCCTCGGGGCGTCGACCGGCATGAGCATCGAGCAGACCTTGCGCTCGTTCGGCGTGAAATGGCTGCGCACCGTGCACAGCTACAGCGTTGCCAAGATGACGAAGACGCTCAAAGCGGCGATGCGCAGCGCGGAGCGCGGGCTCAAGGTGATCATCGCCGACGGCGAGTGCCAACTTGCCCGCCAGCGCCGCGTGCGCGCGGAAGAAGCCGACAGACTCAAGCACGGCAAGCGGGTGGTCAAAGTCCGGTTCGGCGTCGACGACGAAATCTGCACCGGCGACCATTCCTGCATCCGCCTCTCCGGTTGCCCTTCGCTCACGGTCAAGCCCAACGCCGACCCGCTGCGCAGCGACCCGGTGGCAACCGTTATCGAGAGCTGCGTCGGCTGCGGGCTGTGCGGCGAGGTGGCGCATGCCGCGGTGCTTTGCCCCTCGTTCTATCGCGCCGAAGTGATCCGCAATCCGAACTGGTGGGATCGTACGCTCCACCGCGGACGGCAAAGGATCATCGGCGCGTTCACGCCGCGCCGCGCCGAGGCGCGGGCATGAACGGCCCACGGCCGATCAGCATTCTCATCGCCGCGCTCGGCGGCCAGGGCGGCGGCGTGCTCACGGACTGGATCGTCGCCGCGGCCGCCGATCTCGGCTTTCCGGTGCAATCGACCTCGATTCCCGGTGTCGCCCAGCGCACCGGCGCGACCACCTATTACATCGAGATCGTGCCGGTGCCGGCGCACGAACTTCCCGCGCGCCCGGTGCTGGCGCTCGCTCCGGGCGTGGGCGATGTCGACATCGTGCTGGCGAGCGAGCTGTTGGAAGCGGGCCGCACCATCGCCTCGGGCTTCGTCACGTCCGACCACACGCTGATGATCGCCTCGACCGGACGCTCCTACCTGGTGGTCGAGAAAATGGCGATGGGCGACGGCCGCTACGACAGCGCGCGCCTGACCAAAGCAATCGAGACGCATGCGCAAAGCCACATTCTCTTCGATATGGATGCGCTGGCCAAGCAAAGCGGCGCGGTGGTCAATGCCGTCATGCTCGGGTCTGTCGCCGGCTGCGGCCGCCTGCCGATCCCAGCTGACGCTTTCGAACGCGCGATTTGCGCCGACGGCAAGGCGGTGGATGCCAATCTCAGGGGCTTTCGCGCAGGGCTCGATGCGGCGACGAAGGCACATGTCCCGCGCGCCAATGACAAGACGCACCATCGCCCGGCCGCTGATGCGCTCGCCGAACTCGAGCGCGGGATCGTCGTGCCGCCAGCGGCGCGCGATGTCGTGGTCGCGGGGGTGCGCAGGCTCGCCGCGTATCAGGACGTCGCCTATGCGCAGCTTTATCTCGATCGCCTGGAGCCGATCCGCGCCGCGGACGCGCGCGCGCAAGCGGGCGGCCGGCTCGTGCGCGAGACCGCACGGCACCTCGCCCTGCGGATGTCCTACGAGGACGTGATCCGCGTGGCGCAGGCCAAGATCGATCCGGCGCGGCTCGAGCGCATTTGCGCGGAGCTGAGTGTTAGGGCGGACGAGCCGTTCACGGTGACCGAGTTCCTCAAGCCCGGCATCGAGGAGCTGTGCTCGCTGCTTCCGCCTGCGCTCGCCAAACACATTCTTGCGGCTGCCGAGCGGCGCGGCCTGAGCGAGCGCCTGCATTGGGGCATGGAGGTCAACACCACGTCGGTCTCGGGCTTTCTGCGCTTTTGGCTGTTGGCTAAGCTGCGGCGCTGGCGCCCAAAATCCTACCGCTTCCAAGAAGAGCAACGCGCGATCGAGGCGTGGCTCGCGCTTATCGCCAAGGCGGCACCGATTTCGGGCGATCTCGCACTCGAAATCGCCGAATGCGCGCGGCTGATCAAGGGCTATGGTGATACATTAAAGCGTGGCAGCGCCAATTACGGCCTGATCGAGATTCGCATCATCCGGCCGATCTTGGCGGGACGCATGCTGCTTCCCCGCGGCATCGATGCGATTGCCAGTGCACGCACGGCGGCGCTTGCCGATCCCGAGGGCGAAGCGCTCGCGCGCTGCCTCGCCGAAGTCGAGGCGCAAGCCGCCGTGCGCATCGCCGCCGAATAGCGGAGGAGTTCAGTGATAGACTCCTGCCCGTCGAGCAGGTAACAAGCGCCGGTCTCGACAGTAATTCCAAGCTGTTCGCAAAGCCGGAGGACCGCAGATGCGGATCGACGCGTATACGCACTTCTTTCCCAAAAAATTCTTCGACAAGATGCAAGAGGTCGCCGGCGACTACAAAGACATGGGCAAGCGCGTGCGTTCCTTGCCGGCGCTGTTCGACCTCGACCACCGCAAGAAGATGGTCGACGGTTTCAAGGACTACCAGCAGATCCTGTCGTACCCGCAGCCGCCGGTGGAGACCTTCGCCAAGGCTCCGGCGCAGATCGACGAGCTCATCCGTCTCATCAACGACGGCTTCGCCGAGTTGTGCGCCAAGGAACGCGACCATTTTCCGGGCTGGGTGGCACAAATATCGCTCGATGCGCCCGACGCCGGCGTGCGCGAGGCGGAGCGCGCGATCAAGGACCTCGGTGCCCTCGGCGTGCAGATCTACACCAACGTCGCCGGCAAGCCGATTGACCGGCCGCAATATCTCCCGTTCTGGAAAAAGATGAACGAACTCGGCAAGCCGATCTGGATACATCCGGCGCGCGGCGCCAACATGCCGGACTATATCGACGAGAAGAAATCGCTCTACGAAATCTGGTGGACGTTCGGCTGGTCATACGAGACGGCGACCGCCATGGCGCGCCTGGTGTTCTCCAAGATCATGGACAACCATCCCAACCTCAAGATCATCACGCACCACTTCGGCGGCATTGTGCCGATGCTGGAGGGACGCATCGGCCCGGGTTGGGACGTGCTGGGATCGCGCACCAGCGATGAGGATTACGTCTCGCTGCGCAAAAGCCTCAAGAAGCGCCCGCTCGATTATTTCAAGCAGGACTTCTACGCCGACACGGCCGTGTTCGGCGGCAAGCCCGCGACCAAATGCGGTCTGGAATTTTTCCCGTTGGAGAAGGTCGTGTTCGCCTCCGACTGTCCGTTCGATCCGGAAGGCGGCACGATGTATCCGCGCCTCACGCTCGAGATCCTCGATTCTCTCAATATTCCCAAGGCCGAGCGCGAGAAGATCGATTATAAGAATCTGGAAGCCGTCACCGGCGTGAAGCTGGTGCACTAGCATCAACCGGTCGGGCGGGGGGAACGAGGGAGCGCCAATGAACCTTTCCCGCCGTCGTTTTCTGCATGTCGCCGCCGCGGCCGGCACGGCTATCCTCGCGCCGGACCGCGTGAGCGCGCAGGCCTATCCAGCGCGGCCGCTGCGCTGGGTCGTCGGATTTCCGCCCGGCGGTGGGGCCGACATCGTGTCGCGGATCATGGCGCCGTGGCTGGCGGAGCGACTCGGCCAGCCCGTGGTGGTCGAGAACAAGCCGGGCGCCAGCGCCAACATCTCGGTCCAGACCGTGGTCAACTCGCCGCCCGACGGCTACACGCTGCTGTTCGTCCCGGCCTCCGCCGCGGTCAACGTGACGCTGTTCGACAATCTTTCCTTCAATCTGCTGCGCGACATCGCGCCGGTCTCCGGGCTGATCGATTTTCCGCTGGTGCTGGTCGCGAATCCGTCGGTGCCGGCCAAGACGGTCGCCGAACTCATCGCCTATGCCAAGGCCAATCCGGGCAAGATCAGCATCGGCTCGTTCGGCACCGGCTCGACGTCGCACGTCGCCGGCGAGCTGTTCAAGATGATGGCCGGCGTCAACATGATCCATGTGCCATACCGCGGCGGGGCGCCCATGGTCGCCGATCTCATCGCCGGGCAGGTGCAGGTTGGGATCGACGTGCTGACCGGCTCGCTGGCGCACATCCGCTCAGGCTCGCTGCGCGCATTGGGCATGGGCGGCAAGAGCCGCTCAGAGGCGCTGCCGAACGTGCCGACCATCGGCGAGACGGTGGCGGGCTACGAGGCGAACTCGTGGTGCGGCGTGGGGGTGCCGCGCGGCACGGCGCCCGAAATCATCGAGCGGCTCAACCGCGAGATCAATGCTGGGTTGGTCAATCCCACGATCACGGCGCGCCTCGCCGACGTCGCCACCACGCCCATATTGTTCACCCCCGCCGAGTTCGGCGCCTACATGGCGTCCGAGGTCGAGAAGTGGGGCAAGGTGATCAGGGTATCGGGCATCAGGCCGGAGTGACGGGGCGCCGCAACGCCGCGCGCCAACCCCCGAGCGATTCGGCGCATTCACTGCATAGTTCCCTGGTCATTACCCGGCTCGCTCCTCGCGCTGTTATTTCCAAGGGCAGCACAAAAGCTGCACGATTCGCCGCTTGCGCACGTCGTTGTGGCTATCTTGCGCGCCCCCATGAATCCCGCCGCGCCATCTGCTAGCGTCGCCGCGTAATGGATGCCGCGCGCCCAATCATTCCCTCGGGCTTCGAATCCGCGCCGCCCGGCGAGGGTGCCGCGCGCGCCACGCCGGTGATGGAGCAATACATCGAGATCAAAGCCGCCAATCCGGATTGCCTCTTGTTCTACCGGATGGGTGATTTCTACGAACTGTTCTTCGAGGATGCCGAGGTCGCCGCGCGCGCGCTCGGCATCGTGCTCACCAAGCGCGGCAAGCATCTCGGCCGCGACATCCCCATGTGCGGCGTGCCGGTCCATCGCGCCGACGAGTATCTCAACCGCCTGATCGCGCTCGGCCATCGCGTTGCGGTATGCGAGCAGCTCGAGGACCCCGCCGAGGCGAGGAAGCGCGGCGGCAAGAGCGTGGTGCGCCGCGACGTCATCCGCGTGGTCACGCCCGGCACGCTCACCGAGGACACGCTGCTCGACGTCAAGCGCAACAACTACCTGCTCGCGATCGTGCGCGCGCGCGGATCCATGGGCGAGGAGAGCAGGTTCGCACTCGCCTGGATCGATATTTCCACCGGCGAGTTCCGAATCGCTGAATGCGACCGCTCGGGGCTTGGCGCCGAGATCGCTCGGCTTGAGCCGGGCGAGATCGTCGTGTCGGACGCGCTCTACAGCGACAGCGCGCTTGCTCCTTATCTGCGCTCACTGCCCGCGGTGACGCCGCTTCCCCGCGACATGTTCGATGGGGCAACCGCCGAGCGCCGGCTCGCGGCTTATTTCGGCCTCGCCACGACGCAAAGCTTCGGCGCGCTGTCGCGGCTCGAGCTCACCGCCGCCGCCGCCTGCATCAGCTATGTCGAGCGCACGCAACTCGGCGGACGCCCGCCGCTCTCGCCGCCGGTGCGCGAGGCGCCGGGTGCGACGCTCTCGATCGACCAAGCGACACGCAGCAATCTCGAGCTCATGCGCACGCTCACGGGCGAGCGCCGCGGCTCGCTGCTCGCTGCCATCGACCGCACCGGGACGGGAGCGGGCTCGCGCCTTCTCGCCCAGCGCCTCGCCGCTCCGCTGACCGACCCCGCCGCGATCGGTGCCCGGCACGATGCGGTCGAATTTTTCGTGACCGACATGGCGGCGCGTGCCGAGGTGCGCGAACGCCTCAAGGCGGCACCCGATCTCGCCCGCGCCTTGGCGCGGCTCGTTGTCGCGCGCGGCGGACCCCGGGATCTTGCCGCCATCCGCGACGGCATCGTCGCCGCCGCCGAGCTTGCCGCCGGCCTGGAGAAGCGCAGTGGCCTCGCCGCCGAGCTCGCGCAAGCGGCGCAAGCGCTGCGCCAACTCGATCCGGCGCTTGCGGGCGAGCTTGACGCGGCACTGGCCGATGAGCTTCCCCACCTCAAGCGTGACGGCGGCTTCGTGCGCGCGGGCTATAGCGCTGCCCTCGATGAGGCGCGTGCGCTGCGCGATGAATCCCGCCGCGTGATCGCGGCGCTGCAGGCGCGCTACGCCGATTTGACCTCCGTGCGCGCCCTCAAGATCCGCCACAACAACGTGCTCGGCTATTTTGTCGAGGTCGCCGCGCAGCATGGCGAGAAAATGATGGCGGCGCCCCTCAACGCAACCTTCATTCATCGCCAGACGCTTGCGGGGCAAGTGCGCTTCACCACCACCGAACTCGGCGAGCTCGAAGCCAAGATCGCGAGCGCCGCCGATCGCGCGCTCGGGATTGAGCTCGAGACGTTCGACAGGCTCGCCACCGCCGTGACGGCGGCGGCCGCCAAGATCAAGGAGGCGGCCGAGGCGCTGGCCGTGCTCGATGTCGCGGCTGCCTTGGCGCAATTGGCGGTCGAGTGCCATTACGTGCGGCCGCAGATCGACGCCTCGCTCGATTTCGTCATCGAGGGCGGACGGCATCCGGTCGTGGAACAGGCGCTCACTGGCGGTCCGTTCGTCGCCAACGACTGCGACCTCTCTCCGCCGGCGTCGGACGCAAACGGCCGCATCTATCTGGTCACCGGCCCGAACATGGCGGGCAAATCGACCTATCTGCGCCAGAACGCGCTGATTGCGATCCTCGCGCAAATGGGCAGCTTCGTGCCCGCGCGCCGCGCCAAAATCGGCGCGGTCGATCGCCTGTTCTCGCGCGTCGGAGCGGCCGACGACATCGCCCGCGGGCGCTCCACCTTCATGGTCGAGATGGTGGAGACCGCGGCGATCCTCAATCAGGCCGACGAGCGCTCGCTCGTCATCCTCGATGAAATCGGACGCGGCACCGCGACCTTCGACGGCCTTTCCATCGCATGGGCCACCATCGAGCATCTGCACGAGACGAACCGCTGCCGCGCATTGTTCGCCACCCATTTCCATGAGCTGACGGCGCTGGCGACGAAGCTCCCGCGCCTGTTCAATGCCACGGTGCGGGTGAAGGAATGGCAGGGCGATGTGGTGTTCCTGCACGAGGTGATGCCCGGGGCGGCCGACCGCAGCTACGGGATCCAGGTTGCCAAGCTCGCGGGGCTGCCGGCGGCGGTGATCGAGCGCGCGAAACTCGTTCTCGCCAAGCTCGAAGCGGAGGATCGCGCGTCGCCGCGTGATTTCGACGAACTGCCGCTATTTGCCGCAACCCCGCGGCCGGCATCGCCGCGCGCCGGTACCGCCGCAGGGGATAGCATCACAGCGGCGCTCGCGGCGCTCAATCCGGACGAGATGTCGCCGCGCGAGGCGCTTGACACGCTGTATGCGCTCAAGATCAAGGCGGCGGAGGATCGCTGACCATGGACAGACGACTCGCCACTCTCATTGTGCTCGCCTGCCTCGCCGACCCCGCCGCGGCGCAAGCGCAATCCTATCCAACGCGCACCATCACGCTCACCGTGACGGCCGCCGCCGGCGGCGTGACCGACGTGGTCGCACGCGCGCTCGGCCAGCGGCTTGCGGAGGCGTGGGGCCAGCAAGTCGTGATCGAAAACAAAGGCGGCGCCGCGCACGTGGTGGGCGCGCAATCGGTGGCCAAAGCCGCGCCCGACGGCTATTCGCTGTTGGTGGCGGAGGCCGGCACCTTCACGATCAATCCGATCCTCTACGGCAAAGGCAAGCTCCCCTACGACGAGGAGAAGGACTTTATTCCCGTCACCGGTATCGTGCGCATCAACCAGGCGCTGCTCGGCCATCCGTCGCTGCCGGCGAACAACGTGCACGAGTTGATCGCCTTGGCGAAGAAGAAGCCGGGCGAGCTCACCTACGGCACCGCCGGTATCGGGTCGGCGCCGCACATGAACATGGTCTTGTTCGAGAGCATGGCCGGCGTGAAGCTTCAAGCCGTTCACTATCGCGGCGCCGCGCCGGCGCTCACCGATGTGATTGCCGGACATGTCAACCTGATGTCGGTCAGCGTCAGTCTGGCGCTGCCCCCGTTCCGCACGGGCCAGATCAAGATTTTCGGCATCGGCAGCAGCAAACGGCTTGCTCCTGCCGCCGACATTCCGACGGTCGCCGAAAGCGGATTGCCGGGCTACGAGGCTTCGACCTGGTTCGGGCTGTTCGCGACCGCCGGGACGCCGCGCGATATCGTCGACAAGATCAATGCCGAGGTCGTGAAGCTCCTGGCCGATCAGCAGTTCCGCGAAAAATTCCTGGCGCCGCAGATGTTCGAGCCGATGCCGAGCTCGCCGGAAGCCTTTGCGGATTACATCAAGGTCCAGACCAACAAATGGGCCAAGGTGATCCGCGAGCAGAAGCTTTCCATTGACAAGTAGCCTGCCACGTCAGGCGATGCGCAGCCGCGCTCGCCGCACGAGCCAAAGCGCGGCGCTCCACGTCACGGTGATGGCGAGGCCCGCCGCGAGGGACCACCACACGCCGATCGGCTCGACGAGGTAATGCACGCCGAGAAATCCGAAGCAAAGACCCACGAGCGCGGGTTGCGCATGGGCGAAGACCGCACCCGCCGCCTTGCCGCCAGCGCGCGAATGCATGATGACGGCGAAACTTCCCATTACGATCGGGAAAACCGCGAACGTGCCGGAGGCGAATGGGCCGATCCGGTGGCTCGCGGTTGTGACCGCGGCAACTACTACGGCGACCGCCGCCGCTCGCAACGGAAGATCGTAGCCGGTCCGGCGGAAGCTTTCCCGCGCCACCGCGCCGGAGCGGTAGCGCGCCGACAGCGGGATGGTGAAAGCGAAGACGAGCGCATTGAGGACGAGCGCGGTCGCCGGCGTCCAGTCGACCAATCGCAGACCGGCGACGGCGGCGAACCAGACGAGGCTTGCGGCCGCTATGCTGAGCACGATGCCGTGACGCTTCGCGAGGGCGCTGTAACTGAGCGCGAAGACCGCAACCGCGGCGTTTGCCGCCATGCTGCCGACGGCACCTGCGGCAATGAAGGCAGGCGGATGCTCCAACGCCAGGATGATGTAGGTCGCGCTGGCGGCGGTCGGAAGCGCGGCGATGAGCGCGGCGACGAATGGCCCGCTGCGCTCGGCCGCGACCGACGCGACGACGACGATCGCCGCGGTCATCGTCGCCTTGAGGGCGAGACCGTACCAAAAGAGCGAGTCGGGGAGCATGGTCCTCCGTGGTCATTGCCGGGCTTGACCCGGCAATCCATCCATCTTCGTGAGAAGCCTTCTTGCAAAGAGGATGGATGCCCGGGTCAAGCCCGGGCATGACGCATCACAACCTCACGCGCGGTCGAGCTTCACCTCGATGGGCGGCCCGCTCTTCAGCGTCTGATAAACGACGCAGTAGCGCTCGGTGAGCTTGAGCAGTTGATCGAGCTTGTCCTGCGGGGCCTGGGTGTCCACCTCGAAGCGCAGACGGATCGCCGCAAAACCAACCGGCGCATCCTTGGCCACCCCGAGCGTGCCGCGGAAGTCGAGATCGCCCTCGGCCGCGACCTTGCCGGATTTGAGCGGAATGTCGAGCGCGGTCGCGACCGCCTTGAGCGTCACGCCGGCGCAGGCGACCAGCGCCTCGAGCAGCATGTCGCCGGAGCACAGTTCGAGTCCGGAGCCGCCCGTGGCGGGATGCAGGCCGGCAACCGCGAGCGCGCGCCCGGTCTCCACTTTGCAGGCGATGTGCGCATCATCGAGCGTGCCGTTAGCCTTCAAGGTGATGAAGGCCGACTTCGGGTCGCCCTTGTAGCGCTCCTTGAGGGGCGCCTGCATGGCGCGCAGCGCGGTGGCATCCATTGCAAAACTCCATTTCGGACGGAAAACGACAGACGATAGATGCGGGAAAAACGCAAGCCCCGATCTTGTCCGCTATGCGCCGCCGTCACCACCACAGTCCGCCGCCGGCCGCGGCGCGGGTCTCGCCCTCGTCCGCCATCGTGACTGCACGATCCAGCGAGCGGTCGAGCGCCGCCAGCACGCGACGCTTGACGAAATCGAAGGCAGCCGACTGCCGGTCGCGCGGACGCGGCAGATCGCATTCGATTTCCTCGTAGACCCGGCCAGGATGCGCCCGCATCACCATGATGCGATCGGCGAGCACGATCGCCTCGTCGACATCATGCGTTACCATGACGAGCGTCGGCTTGAGATCGGCCCACAGATCGAGAAGGTGGTCTTGCAGATCGGCGCGGGTGAAGGCATCGAGCGCGGAGAACGGCTCATCGAGCAGAAGAACCTCCGGCCGCGGTACCAATGCGCGTGCAATGGCGACACGCTGGGCCTGCCCGCCGGAGATTTCGCGCGGCCACACCCTCGCTTTCTCGGTCAGCCCGACGCGGTCGAGCGCTCCCGCCACGCGCGTCCGCCACTCCGCTTTTGGATACTGCTCCAAGCCGAAGCCGACATTGTCGGCGACCCGCAGCCAGGGCAGCAACCGGGGCTCCTGGAAGATCATGCCGATCTTCTCGTGCGGCGCGGTGATCGCGGTTCCATCGAGCACGACCCTGCCTTGCGTGGGCGGATCGAGGCCCGAGATCGCGCGCAACATGGTCGACTTGCCGCAGCCGGAGCCGCCGATGATGACGAGAATCTCGCCGGGCGCGACTGCGAGCGAAATGCCGTCGAGCGCACGCACCCCATTCGGATAGATCTTGCCGACGCGGTCGAGAACAAGCATCGGGCATCCTTCACCTGCTGCGCGCGAAGCGGTCTTCCCAGCGCAGGAACGGGGACGATACCGCCACGATCAGCCAATCGCTCGTTTTGCCCAGGATGGCGAACGCCACGATGGCGGCGACGATCTGGGCCGGCTTGCCGAGCTGCTGGCCGTCGATGAGCAGGAAGCCGAGTCCGGTCGAGGCGCCCAGGAATTCCGCCGCGACCACGAACATCCAGCCAAGCCCCAGCCCAGCGCGCAGCGCAATGACATAGGCCGGCATCACCGCGGGCAAGAGGATGCGCCGTACCATGGCAAGCCCCGACAAGCGAAAAACCCGGCCGACCTCGACGATCTTGCGATCGACCGACATCACCGCCCCCATGACGCCGAGATAAACCGGAAAGAACACCCCGACTGCGATGAGGATGATTTTCGACGCCTCGAAGATGCCGAACCAGAGGATGAAAAGCGGCACCCAGGCGATCGAGGGAATCGAGCGCAAGGCCTGCAGAGTCGGATCGACGATGCGATGCGTCAGCGCCGAATAGCCGGTAATGGCGCCGAAAATGGTTCCGGCCAAGACGCCGAACACGAAGCCCCAGGCGACGCGCCAGAGCGTCGCGAACGCGTGCTGCTGAAGCTCCCCGGTCGCGGCGAGATCGCTAAACGTGGTCCAGATGACCGAGGGCGGCGGCACCA
>CBFGVM010000071.1:0-13370 GCA_965652015.1 uncultured Alphaproteobacteria bacterium | reverse complement strand
GTAATCGGCCTCACGCTCACCGATAAGAGCAAGGATGCCGCGTATCTTGCATCGACGCTCGACCATCATTCGGTGGTGTTGCGCAAGGGATCGCAGGCGAAGTGCGCGCGTCTCGGATTTCAGATCGCGCCCGAGGACGACCTCGGCGCGTTCGAGAAACAGGTCCAAGGCCACGGCATCAAGACCCAGCGCTTGAGAGACGCCGAGCCTTCGATCTTGGACATGGTCACCTTCGAGGATCCGAAGGGCACCGTGATGGAAGTATTCAAACGCGACGCCTTCTCCGGCCAGCGCTTCCCGGCTAAAGGCATTGTCCCGCACAAGCTCGGCCACGTCGCGTTTTTCGTCACCGACGTCAAGCACGTCACCAAGTTCTATTGCGACGTGCTCGGCTTTCGCGAATCCGACTGGATGGGCGATTTCTTCTCGTTTCTGCGCTGCGGTCGCGACCACCACACCATAAATCTGATGCAGATCGATGCGAACCGGCATTTTCACACCGCATTCGAGCTGCGCGATTGGGGTCACCTGCAAACGGCGTGCGATTTCCTCAGCCTCAATGGCTACAAACTGATCTGGGGCCCGGGGCGGCACGGCATCGGCCACAATCTATTCGCCTATCACCGCGCCCCGAACGGCTTGATCACCGAGCTGTTCGCGGAGCTCGATCAGGTCAACGAGGAGTTGGGCTATTTCGAGCCGCGCCCGTGGCACCGGGACCGCCCGCAGAAACCAAAAGTGTGGGCCAAGGATCCGTCGGCTGCCAATCTGTGGGGCATTATGCCGCCCGACGAGATGATGAAATAAGCCTCGCGACATGGTGCGGCGTCGACACGTTTATCACATTGCGGGTTACGACCCGATCGATGCCGGCGCACAATACCGGCGCTTTGCGCGCCAGCTCGATGTTTTCCGACGCACTTGGAACATCGACGCGAGCGTGTCCACCCTCGCGCAGGGACACGAGCCATGGCGCGCGTGGTGCACGGTGCAGGCGCGGGCCGCCAATTGGCAGGTCGAGGCCGTGCATGAAGCGCTGCTGTGGGACGACATCGTGCGCGGCGATTTCACCCGACCGCTGCCGGTGCGGCTCTTCAACGCCGCGCGTGTCTACCTCGACTATATCCTGACCGGCACGATGTTTCGTTACATCTTTGCGAACCAGCGCTATGCGATCTTCTTTCTGTTTCCGATCTTGTCAGTCGTGGCGTTCGCGGTCGGCGGATGGCTGTTCGGGCGGCTGTTAACCGCGTTCCTGGGGCTCGAAGGAATCGGCGCGGCCGCGCTCGGAGTGCCGGCCGGTGTTGCCGTGTTTCTCGCCCTGTTGCGCTGGCCCGGCCGGCGCTGGCGTATCGAGCAACTGCTGGACGATTGGATCTGCGCCCACGACTACATCCACGGCCGCCGCCCGGATATCGATGCGCGGCTCGATCTGTTTGCCGAAGTCCTGGTCCGGCGCGCCCGCGAGACTGCGCTGGACGAGATTGTAGTTGTCGGCCATAGCCTCGGCGCGATGCTGGCGCTGGACGTGATCGTTCGGGCGCTTGCGCGGGATGCCGATTTCGGCCGGTGCGGGCCGACGATTTGCGTGCTCACCATCGGCGCGACGATTCCTAAATTCGCGCTGCATCCCCGCGCGCAGGCGATCCGCGGCAAGATCGCCCGCGTCGTTGCCGAACCATCGATTGCCTGGACCGAATATCAATCGCGCGCCGATACCATCAGCTTTTACAAGTTCGATCCGGTGTCGCTGAAGCACATTGCCGACGATCGGCTCGACGGCAAGCCGGTGATCCGACGCGTTCAGATCCACGATATGCTGTTGCCTGAAACATTTGCGCGCTGTCGGCAGCACGTTCTGCGACTGCACTACCGCTCGGTCATGGCCAATGACAGGCGCGCGCAGTACGATTATTTCCTGATGGTGTGCGGCCCGGTTCCATTCGCGGATTGGACCATGTCGTCGTTGGGACTTCTGGATTTCATCGAGGCGGATGGCGCGTTCCGAGACTCGTCGCGGCTGCCTACCATGGTCGCGCAACGCTCGTCATGACGCCGCTCGTCGCCAAGGCCATTTGGCTCCTCGGCGTGGTCGGTTGGTTCGTGATTCGCTACCCCTACGACCGCCGCGCGCGACGCGCGCCGAAACTGCGGCGCACCGATCGCGGCCGCGAGATCGTCCTGATGGCGATCTCGGCGAGCGGGCTGGGGATCCTTCCCTTTGTCTACGTGATCAGCAATGCGCCGCGGTTCGCCAATTATCCGTTCCGCCCCTGGCAAGCGTGGGTGGGGGCGGCCGTGTTCGCCGCCTCGCTTTGGCTGTTTCATCGGACGCATAAGGAACTCGGGCGCAATTGGTCCGTAACGCTCGAGGTGCGCGAGCAGCACGCTCTGGTGACGAGCGGCGTCTATAGCCGCGTGCGCCATCCGATGTATTCGGCATTCTGGCTGTGGGCGCTGGCGCAGGCGCTGCTGCTGCCGAATTGGATCGCAGGGCCGGCCGGCTTGGTCGGCTTCGGGACGCTGTTCTTTCTGCGCGTCGGCCGCGAGGAGGCGCTGATGATCGAGACCTTCGGCGACGAATACCGCCGCTACATGGCTCGGACCTCGCGCATTCTGCCCGGCGTCTATTAGCGCCAGCGCCGAGGCTTTGCCTGCCAGTTGCTGCGGACAGGGAGCGTCCGCGGACGTCAGCGGCCGCCGGCGTGCACGGCGCGCGCAAGGGCCCGGCCGACGCAGTCGTAACCGGCGACGGAATTGTGCAGCCCGTCCCATGACAGGAGAGCGCCCGCCGGCACGCCGGCGTCGATCGAGCGGCGCATCAGGGCAAAACGCGGAAACAGGCCGACGCGCTCTTCGCGTGCCACCTCGGCTATGATCGCCTGCATGATCGAGTGCTGCGAGGTGGCGAGGACGAGCGGCGCATATTGCAAGTCCATGAGGATCACGTCCGCGCCGCTTGCCTTGAGCATGCGCACCCCCTCCGTGACCGGGTCCTTGCGTCCCTCGGCGCGCCCGCCCCAGGCCACGTCGTTGGTGCCGAGCTGCCAGATGACGAGGTCCGGGCCGTAGGCGATGACGTCGCTCTGGAAGCGGGCGACGCTTCCCGTGATCGTTTCGCCGATGCGGCCACGGTTGATGACCTCGATGCGCATTTGCGGGCGCAGCCTTGCGAGCTCGCGCCGCATCACTTCTGGATAGGTCGCGTCCGAACTCAAGACCCATAGGCCGGTCGTGGAGGACGAGCCGACTGCGACGATCCGAAGGAGATCGCCTGCTTTGAGCCGCGCTGCGGTGCGCGGCAGCGGCGCGCCCAAGGAGAGGCTGCGATTGGCAGCCAGACAGGCCTCGGCATCGGACGGGGGCGCTGGCGCCTGGGCGAGCGCGCCCTGCGAGGCAGCGATAACGAACGCTGCGAGGCACGCAGCCGGTGTGCGGCGGCAGGCGCGCTTGACCGCGGTTGCGGACCACGGCCTCACGTTCCGGGCGCTACCATCTGGGTGCAACACGGCCAGGCAGGCTGCGACGCCTGCTTCACGCGTGGGCTGCTGCCTTCGCGGCTTTGTGGGCGCCGGTGAGCTGCTCGATCTTGTGCGCATGCGCAACGGCTTGGCGAGCGGCATCACTGTGGGTGAACAGTTCAAGCTTGTCGGTCTCGCCCTCGGTAACGGGCGTCATCGCCACGTCGGTGTAGGTGTACCGATTCGGGTTCTTCTGAAGCCGCCGGTTGGTGACATGAAGCCAGAGCAACAGGCGCAGCGAGCGGGAATACTTCGCCATGAAGTCCCAGGCGAATTTGGGATAGAACGACCAGACCGGCTCGATCGGCATCCCTGGACGGCGATCGCGCCGGTACTTGCGGCGCAGCAGACCCCCCTGCAGCGGATGGACATTTTCGACCGGAACCGAGGAGCAGAACAAGAATACGAAACTCACCAGGCGCGACATGCTGCAACTGGTGGCGGCGCCGCGCCGCAGGATCGTTTCCATGTGCTCGGGCGTGTAATACGTCTCCCACGCGGAGCGATAGACCTGCTCCCATTCTTCCTTACTCATCTTGGGATGGTGCGAGACGGCATGCTCTCCGTCATAGAGATTCATGTCCTCGTGCATCCATTCGCCTTTCTGCCATAGGACCTTGTGGTCCTCTGAACCCGGCAGCGGGGTGAGGCAGAAGAATTCGAGTATGTCGAGCGGCAACTCTTTCTGTATGATCGTGATGTCCTCGCGGATGGACTCGGGCGTGTCGAAGGGAAAGCCGAGAATATAGCCGGCCGTGGTGATCGCCCCTGCGTTTTTCCAGGCGAGCAGCATCGCGCGGTATTCCGTAAGCTTGTTCTGGCGCTTCTTCGCCGCGATCAGGTTCGCCGCATTGATGCTTTCGAGGCCGACCAGCACGCGGTTTGTGCCGGCACGGGCGGCCTTCTCGATGAAGTTTGGAATCTTGTGGCAGAGCGTGTCGACTTGGACCATCAGCCGGATGTTCATGTTCTCGCGTTCGCGTAGCGCGATAATCCGGTCGAAGATGGCCTCCCAGTCCTTGTTGCGGGCGAGATTGTCGTCGGTGATGAAGAAATGCCGGATGCCTTGGACGTAATGCTCCCGGATCGTCCGCTCCACGTCGTCGGCAGAGCGGCGGCGCGACTTCCTGCCCTGGACGTTGATGATCGTGCAAAAGGAGCACTGAAACGGACAGCCGCGGCCGGCATCGAAGCTGGCCAAGGCCTGGAAGGTTTTCCTCAGGTGGTCGACGGGGAGGATCGGCGTCGGCTCTGATTCGAGCGAGGGCAGATCCTTGAGGTAATTGTAGATTGGCTGCAGCGTCCCGTTCGCCGCGTCCTTGAGAATAAGGTCTGTTCGTCCTTCCAGTTCGCCGGCGAACAGGCTCACCCCCATCTCGAGCGCCCGTTTGAGATCGGCCGGCATTTCCGGCAGCATGGCGAGGCAGCCGGACACGTGAAATCCGCCGATCATTACCGGCACGCCGGCCGCGCGGAACGGCCGGGCGATATCGACCGCGCGGGGGAATTGATTCGACTGCACGCCGACGAGCGCGACCAAGCCGAAGCCGCCGTTGCGCCGAAAGCTGGCGAGCAGTTGCCCGATTTTGACGCGGGTATGGATCTCGTCGATGACCGTAATGTCGATGGCGGTATCGGCTCCCAGCACCGCCCGCTGCGCCGCGTCGCGGCCGAGGCTGTAAAGAACCGCAAGCGTGTTCGAGGGCACATATGCCCGCACCCACTGGATCACATAGCCATCGTCGTCGTAATGCGACGGTTTGATCAGAACGAGCTGGAAGCGCCGCGTTGGACGCGTCAATGCACTCACCATGCCGATAAATCCCAGTCCCCGACGGGTCGGAGATGCAACATCAATTTGCGGCAACTGTAACATACCGGTGCGGTGCAAAAAAAGGCCGAACCAGCCGCAAATTTGTAGTCCGAGGCGGAAAAGCAGGTGCGAGGCTCACCGCCCGCAAAGGAAAAGCGGAGGCGTAAGGCCTCCGCTGATTGCTACGCCGATTCCGCAGTTGGCGATATCAGTACCCTCCCGCTGCTGCGTATGCAGGAGCTGCGGGCTTCTGCCCCGAAGCGGAGGGCTTTCCGGACGAGGCCTGCGCGACTGCCGGGCTCGACACATTGCGACGTCCACCATTGAGTGCCCTGAGCTGGTTGACCCAGTCCTCGGGGTACAACAGGTGGTTCCCTGGAACTTTCAAGCCCATGTGCCGCGCAATGTCCTGAATGAACGCGACACAGTTGTAGGTGGGCGCGTTCCACAGCGGCCGTGAAGATTGTAGATGCTTGATGTAGGCGAATACCCGCTGGCCCTCGGCTTCGCTCATGTAGACGCGATAGCTCGCCGTCACGTATTCCTCGTCGAGGTCGCCGTAGCTCTTGCCGGTCTCGGACGGGACCGGAATGAGGTGCCCGAGGATGTACGGAATGACGCTCTCGCTCGCCGGGTGGAGGCCTGCGACTTCGATCTGTTTCTGATCGGCGCGTCCGTACCACACGAAGGCATGGCCGTAGCTCGCGGCGGTCCGCGCCCGGAAGTCGACGTAGTAGAGTCCCCTAGTCGCCGTCTGTGGCTTGACGCTGGCCTGCTTGGTGTCCTGCGCACTGGCCGGCTGAACCTGCATCACCGCGGCGATCGCGGCTGCACACAAGCCCAGGGCAAGGCCGCGCACTCTTGTCCGAGGATCACGCATTGTCGGCTCCCCTAATCATGACTCCACCTCAGCTGACGGCTGAAGCGGTCGGCGCTTCGCGCTTTGGAGAATGTCCCGTGGGGTGCTCGCGGCAATTCTGCGCGAGCACCCCGTCGGTGACATCATTAGCCCTTGGTCACGACGGGCTGTGGATATTTGCCGATCGGCGCCTTGCCGACCGGATACTTGCCGATCGGAGCCTTGCCAACCGGAGGCGCCGGAGGCGGCGGCTCCTTGCGCGGCAGATCGGCGGCGGCGGCAGCGCTCAGCATGGCCAAGGATGCAGCCGTAGCGAGTACAATCTTCATCATGACTATTCCCCTTGTGTCTGGACAGCATCGCCTTCGAGAAGCCCCGGACGGAGCAACCGAAGAGAGACGCCCCCCTCTTCCCATCACCACTTAGCCAGAGCGGTTTCCACCGCTGCACGACTTAACGATGCTCTAACCGAACCCGCGACACAACGAAAAAGCGCTTGTATCACCTGCAGCGCCGATCCTTTTCGAGAGAGTGTTGCACGAATAGCACGCACCAAGCGGCGGGCAGCCTGGCGGGTCCCAGTTTTGCACATTGGGCTAGCGTGACTCGGGTCTTGCGGTGATCAGCGGACCACTTTTCGCCGCCATTTTGCCGCGGGTGCGCAGCGCTTTCGATTCGAATTTTCTTCAAACCGTCGCGAATCGGGGAGCCGGCGGTAGCCACCCGTTGCGATAGGTATCGGGGCACTGCACGGCAGGCGCGATAGAGAGAGTCGGTTCTTTTTCACACATCCCGGACTCCGGCAAACGCGCGCGAGAATTCGGCTGTCGTGCTGAGTTGGCAGGCCGCGACCAGAAGCGCGCAGACAGCTCGCTGCCCACGGCGAGGAGATCAGCTCACGTTTGCCATCACACGCCGCGCCATCTGTCCGCACGCAATTGCGTCGGCCGCGATGCTGTGAGCCGTGATTGCGGCGCGCGGCCGAGCCGATCGAGGTCGGGTTTAGTATGTGGCTGCGGATGAGTCTTTCCTTGTCGGCGTGATTAGTCATTGGCCGAGGAAATTGAGATCAGCCGCGGGCCATTGGCCGAGGCGAGCCGAGCTAACCCGGGCATGACGGAATCGCCGAGGGAGATCGCAGCCCGCGGGGGCACGGGATGCAGGCCGATCGCAGCGCTAAGATGAAGCGGTGACCGAGCTTGAGCGCGCGCCGCCCAGCCATCGTTCGTGGGTGAGAGGAACCGTGAGCCGCGCGTGCAATCCGTCCACTGCGAAGGACTGCTCCACTTGGCCGTTGAGCTGGCGTTCGATCACCATATTGATCAGCCGCGAGCCGAAGCCCGTCCGCCGGCTCCGCCTCGGGGCGGGGCCCCGACCTTCCTTCCAATCGAGGATGAGGGTCAGGCCTTGCTGCGTGCGTGCGACCGACCAGCTCAGATCGACGCGGCCCGAGGGGACGGAAAGGCTGCCATGCTTGCTGGCGTTGGTCGCCAGCTCGTGCACCGCCATGCTTAGCCCAAAGGTGGGATCTGGCTCGAGGAAGACATTCGGTCCGCTGAACGAGATGCGGTCGAGGAATGCGGCGAGCAACGTGTTGAGAAGTTCGCTGAGCGAGGTTGATTTCCAGCCGCCTTCGGTAATGAGACGGTGGGCATTGGCGAGCGCAAGGACGCGCGCCTCGTACTTCGCCACGAGGTCCGCAAGATTGCGCGAATTTTTCGCGGTCTGCGAGAACAGCGCGAGCAGCTGAGAAAAAAGATTGCCGGAGCGGTGCCGCAGTTCGCGGATCATCAATTCGTGCCGTTGATCGAGCTGCCGGCGCTGGATAGCGCCCGCCAGAACATTGGCGACGGCCGCGAGAAACGCCACGTCGTAGTCGTTGAACTTGCGCCGCTTGGCGGTATGCGCGCCAAGCACGCCGTAGGCGCGTCCGTCACGACCGGCGATCGGCGTGGTGAGTCCGCTCACGACGCCGTGGCTTTTCAACAGCGGGGCGCCCGAGAACCTGGTCTCCGACGCCAACTCCTCCACGATCACGGGCCGCCCCGCGGCGAGCGTGTAGCCCGCCTGCGTCTCGCGGCCGGTGGAAACGGTGGCCGTTCCAACCAGTCCGGGATGCCATCCGATGCCCGCTCTGAGCAGGAGCTCGGCGTCTCCCGGAACCAGCTCGAGAATCTTCACCATTTTGAGATCGAGAATCTCACCGACGGTGGTGACCACCTCGTTGAAGTATTTCTGCAGATCGCTTTCCGTCAGCGCGCGTTCTCCCAGGCGCGCGAGCGTCTCCTGCTGGCGCGCACGCACGCGAACCTCGCGATTGATGCGCAGGCGTTCGGTCACATCTCGACACAGGCCGAGCATCTGCACGGTCACGCCGTTCTCGACGATGACGGTGACCAGCGCTTCGAACCAACGCTCCTCGCGTTCCGATTGCCCCGGCAGGCGATACTCCAGGCGGCACGGCTCGCGCGTCTGCAGGCTCTTGCCGATCGCGGCGAGAACGCCTGTCGCGTCATGCGGTACAAAGTCCTGAGGGGCGATCGATAGCTGGCCGTCCATAGTGCCCTCGGGACGGCCGTGAAAATCTTCGAGGTTGGTCGACCATGTCAGCTGGTGCGATCGCAGGTCCCAACACCAGATGCCGACCTGGCCGAGGTCGAGCGCCCGTCGAAACGATTCGAGATCGCACGAGGCGGGCGAGGTCTCGGCCGTCTTATTTTTGTGCTGTGCTTCAGGCACTTTCTATCCGCCGTGCGACTCTTTTGTATTTAGATGTTTCAGCGCAGGTTACGGGCGCGGGCAACAGGACTCTCCTTTCGGGCTCACGCGAATTGTTGCCTCGGATGGGCTTGAGTCAAGCTTCGGTCCGACGCTGGCGCTTTCACCTTCCGTGCGTTGCGGCGTAAGCGGCTAAAGCAATACTCCGTTCGTATGTCCGGCTTGGTTCCAGATCACGAGCCGCCAAGGCGACCTGTCGCGGCGCTCGCCGATCGCTCATTGCCCCGATTGGGCCGGCCGCCGTTTTATAAACCGCTGGTATTTCGAAAGTTCCGGCGGCGAACGTCAAACTCGGTGGCCGCTCGACATGCGTGGCCGAGTGCAGCGCAGAGCTGAATGTCGTGAATGGCAGCGAGCGCGGTTACGACAGGCAGCGGCCGGCGATCTGCGCCAATGGCGACTGTCCGATCGCGCTGACCATGGGCTCACAGCCGTCGAGCAATTTGGGCTTGGGAGCCGGTGCAGGCGGAGTTTCGGCCGGGCCGTTCACCGCGTTGCGGCTCTTGCTCGAAGCAACCGGCAAGCGGTCGCTCTTGAGGGTGCGGTCGACCAGCGGTGCGCTGCGGGAGAGCGCCGGCGAAGCGGTGCTGGTGGCGGAAAGCTCAAGACCAACGAGGAAGGTCGCAATAACAAACACTGCGCCGCCGCAGCCGACGAGGTATCCGGAATAACGCCGCATGGGTTGCTCCCCACGATCCCTGTCCCCATTAGTCGCGTTAACCCGCGCTTAGGTTCATGCGTTGCGCCGGATTTGCGCGGTCCCCGGCGTGGGCGACCTCGCCGGCCGTAAGGCCTTGGACGAAAAGGAGGATTTGGCAAGCCGGCGGGATGCGCCGAAATCGATCAGGCGCCAAGCTCCGTCACACCACTGGTGCGCCGTGTCAGCCGGCCGTTTTTGATGTCGAAGCTGCCAGGAACCAATGGGCGGCTCGTGCGTTGGGAAAACAGCCGGCCGCCCATTTCCCCCTCCCCGTGCTCGGCCGGTTATCTAGGGCGTAGTCGACAGATTGGGTCGGCTACGCCCCCGTCTTTTTGGGCCGGGCGATGTGCCGCGCTTTTGGAAACCTGCGCGCGGCATTGTGCGTCGGAACCTTTGTTCGGACGTCCGGGTTCTTTTCCCATCTCGAACCACAACAGGAGCAAGGCAATGAATTGGGATCGTGTCGAAGGCAATTGGAAAGAGTTCAAAGGCAAGGTTCAGCAGAAATGGGGCAAGCTCACTGACGACGATCTCGACGTGATCGAGGGCAAGCGCACCGAGCTCAGCGGCCGACTCCAGCAGCGCTATGGCGTGGCCAAGGACGAGGCTGAACGCGAGATCGACAGCTGGCTCAAAAGCAGTCACTAGGGAGGAGCAGCAACCTCGCGCTGCGGGAGCACCATGTTTCATCGATCCGAATACGCCCGCGCGCTCTCCACCGAAATCGGTGACATCGATCAGCGTTTGCGTGCGCTGGAGCGCCGCCTCGAAGCGATTGGCGGCCGCTCCGCCGCAAGCGCGGTGCAGGCCGCCGATCATGTCGGGGAGACGATTGCGTCGGCTTTAAGTGGCGTAGCCGAGCGACTGCGCGGCGGCGCCGACTCCGTACGCGATGAGGTCGCGAAGATCGGCGGCGATGCGGCGAAGCTCGGTAATCAGGCCCTGCGCCGCCTCGTCGACGAGGTCGAACATCGTCCGCTGGTCACGCTGGCGGTCGCTGTTGGCGTGGGAATTCTCGTCGGTTTGGCCAGTCACCAGGCCAGCCAGCCCAGCCGCTCGCCTGGCCGGCGCCGCCGCTGAGGGCGCACGGCCGCGCACCCATTCCTCGACGATCAGGCGGTGACGCGCCGCTCGCGACGCTTGGCGGTGCGCTCGAAGAACAATGCCTGGCTGGCGACCGCCGACACGGTCGCGGGTTGGAACGGCTTGGCGATGAGGAAGGCCGGCTCGGGGCGTTCGCCGGTAAGGAAGCGCTCGGGATAGGCGGTGATGAAGATCACCGGCGCCTCGAACGATGCGATCAACTCGTTCACTGCCTCGAGTCCCGAACTGCCGTCGGCAAGTTGGATATCGGCGAGGATGAGCCCGGGTCGCTTTTTCTTGGTTAGCGCCAGCGCCTCCGCATGGGTGCGGGCGACGCCGAGCACTCGGTGACCGAGGCCTTCGACCAGAGTCTCGAGCTCCATCGCGATGAACGTATCGTCCTCGATGATCAGAACGTCGGTCGCGATCTCGGCCGCAAGCTCGCGCCCGGAATCTTCGACCAATCCGCGCAGCTTCATGACGTCCACGTCGAGTATCCGTGCCGCGTCGGGCTCCGAAAACCCTTCGAGCGCGACCAAGAGAAATGCTTGGCGGGGAAGGGGGGTGATGTTGGCGAGCTTGTGCTCTCCGGGAAGCTCGTCCTCCCCGGAGCCGGGCGCACCGTTCACCGCAACCGAATTCCAGATTTTGGTGAACAGGCGATAGAGCGCTACCCGCGGACCTCGGGGATCATCGATAACAGAACGATCGGCGATCAAAGCCTCCAAAGTGGCAGCCACATAGGCGTCGCCCGAGGCCTGGCTGCCAGTCAGAGCCCTTGCATAGCGCCTCAAAAAGGGCAGGTATTGTGCTACCGGAGAAGAGGAGTTGGACACGGTACCCTCCCGTTTACATCTTGGGGTTACCGGCAAAAACGAGCCCGTGGGAAAAAAGTTCCACCGCACGGAACGAACGATCCGAGGTTACGTTATCATCCGATAAGCACCAAGAGGGGCCCGGGCCTAGGGGATTTGCCCGGGAACAACGAATGAACGAAGAAAGGCCGGTTCGGGCGAGCATGGCGGGGGGGAGGCCCGCTCAGCCGGATGCGACGCACAATCCGCTGAGGTCAGAGGCGACTATGCATACCGACGCGCAAGTTAGAAGGCCCGGAGGGCGCCTGAGTCGCGAGGATCAGCGAAGGATCGGTGACATCCTTCAGCGCGTGTACGACGAGGTGTTGCGCCAGGGCGTTCCCGACCGCTTCAAGGACCTGTTGGAGCGCTTTGAGCAGCCAGGTAGCGACAGCGAGGCGCGCTCCCCGCAGGGTCAAGCCACACGACACCAGGAGCCTGATCGCGTGGTGGGGGCGAAGGCATTCGACAACAAGGGGTCGAGATCATGACGATGCGATCATCCGTACGTGACGCGATGCTCGCAGCGGTGCCGAGCCTGCGAGCATTCGCCATTTCGCTTTGCGGCAACGTGGATCGTGCCGACGACTTGGTGCAGGAAACGCTGTTGCGCGCCATGGCGAACATCGATTCCTTCCAACCGGGCACAAACATGTCCGCTTGGCTGTTCACGATTCTGCGCAACCTGTTCCGCTCCGAATACCGCAAGCGGCGCCGCGAGGTCGAAGATACCGACGGCACCTATGCCGAGAGCCTGAAATCGCATCCCGAACAGCACAGCCGTGTGGAGTTCGATGAATTCCGCGCGGCCCTCGGCAAGCTGCCGCCGGATCAGCGGGAGGCGCTGATCCTCGTCGGGGCATCGGGCTTTTCGTACGAAGAGGCCGCCGCCATCTGCGACTGCGCGGTCGGCACGATCAAGAGCCGGGTCAATCGCGCGCGCACGCGGTTGTCGGACCTTCTCTCCATTGAGGGCACGGACGACTTCGGCCCGGATCATGCCACCCGCGCAATTCTCTCCGCGGGCGGTCGCGGCTGAGCAGGACATCAGTCCTAAAACATTGTGACGCGTCATGCCCGGTGACGCAGTCTAGCTTGCGCAGACTGCGCAAGCTTGTCTGCGCTCCGGGCATCCATGTCTTATTTGCGTGATGCTCCAAAGACGTGGAACAAGTCCGCCCATCACGGCATGTGTGGATCAACCTCAACCGGCATTTGGTAAAAGAGCGTCGTCTTGAGGGCGGGAAAATGTGCCAGAATGCATGGCCTTCCCGCCTGCAAGGAATGAGCTTTTCATGAGCGTTGATAATCAAGTCACCACGATGAGCGCGGCCCTCGACGATTATCCGCACACGCTGCCGCTCAAGCGTGGCGACGTCAAATCCCCGCGCGTCGCCTTCGGCTTCTCCGACATCAGGCCGGCGAACCGCTTCTTTAAGCCCATGGTACGCGAGCTCAAATTCGACGTCAGCGAGATGGCGATCGCGACCTACGTGCAGGCCAAGGCCTACGGCAAGCCGCTCGTTCTTCTCCCTGCGACGATGATGGGGCGCTTTCAGCACGGCACCATCCTGTGCAATGCGGCGCGACCGCTCACGCCCTCCGAGCTTGCCGGCAAACGCATCGGCGTTCGCGCCTATAGTCAGACCACGGCGGTGTGGGTGCGCGGCATCCTTCAGAACGATTACGGCGTCGACCTCGGCAAGGTGCGCTGGGTCACGTTCGAGGACGGCCATGTGGCGGAATACCGCGAGCCCGCGGG
>CBFGVM010000070.1:0-13398 GCA_965652015.1 uncultured Alphaproteobacteria bacterium | reverse complement strand
TTCAGGGCGGGATCCCCATGAGTCAGGGCGAGATGGTCCGTCCCGCCGATCTCGGGCTTGCCGCAGAGGCGGTCGCCGCTCGTCTCGCAGGCCCGCTGCATGCGTTTGCCCAGGACCATGTAGGGCACCGTGCCCGTCTCGTCGAATTGATGCGGGAACGTCGCGAAGGTACCGTCGGCGAATGCGGACTTGACGAGACTTTGACGACGATGCGCGAGGAGATGCGCAAATTTGCCGACAGCGAAATCGCGCCGCAGGCACAGCAATGGCATCGCACGAACAGCTACATCCCGCTCGAGGTCGTTGCGCAGATGTCGGAGCTCGGGGTCTTCGGCCTCACAATCCCGCAAGACTATGGCGGCCTCGGCCTCGGCAAGGAATCGATGTGCGTTGTCTCCGAAGAGCTCTCACGCGGCTACATCGGGGTCGGCTCGCTGGGGACGCGCTCCGAGATCGCCGCGGAGTTGATTACCGGCAGCGGCACCGAGGAACAGAAAAGCCGCTGGCTGCCGAAGCTCGCCTCGGGAGAAGTGTTGCCGACCGCGGTATTTACCGAGCCCAATAGCGGTTCCGATCTCGCGTCGATCAAGACGCGGGCGGTGCGGCAGGGCGACGTCTATAAGGTCTACGGCAACAAGACTTGGATCACGCATCCGGTGCGCGCCGATCTGATGACGCTGCTCGTGCGCACCAATCCAAGCGAGTCCGGCCATCGCGGGCTTTCCATGCTGCTTGCCGAGAAGCCTCGCGGCACCGATGAAGAGCCGTTTCCGGCTGCGGGGATGTCGGGCACCGAGATCGAGGTCCTCGGCTACCGCGGCATGAAGGAATATGAGATCGCTTTCGACGGCTTCGAGGTGAAGGTCGAGAATCTGCTCGGCGGGGTCGAGGGCCTGGGCTTTCGACAATTGATGCAGACCTTCGAATCGGCGCGCATCCAGACTGCGGCACGCGCGATCGGCGTGGCGCAAGCGGCCATGGAGCAGGCCCTCGCCTATGCCCAAGAGCGCCAGCAATTTGGCGAGCCGATCGTCAATTTTCCTCGCGTCGCCGACAAGATCGCGATGATGGCGGTCGAGACCATGATTGCCCGCCAGCTCACCTATTTCGCAGCGCGGCGGAAAGATTCGGGCAAACGCTGCGATCTCGAGGCAGGTATGGCCAAGCTCTTGGCCGCGCGCGTCGCCTGGGCGAGTGCCGACAACGCGGTGCAAGTTCACGGCGGCAATGGTTTCGCGCTCGAGTTTCCGGCCTCGCGCATCCTGTGCGATGCGCGCATTCTCAGCATTTTCGAGGGTGCGGCGGAAATTCAGGCCCAGGTCATTGCGCGGCGGCTGCTCTCAGCGGGCAACTGAATCGGCGTTGCGGCGTTGCCTGAGGGAGTAATTTGATCCGAAAGCGCCGACCGTTTTTCTCGAGTCCAGAGGTACCACATGCAAAAAGTCAAAATCCGGCAAGGCGACTGGGTTATCGTATGCGATGGCAAGAAGGCCTTGGTGCTGGAGAACGCCGGTGACGAGAAATTCCTCAACCTGAAGACCAAAGAAGTGCACGAGCATCCCGACCAGAAGACACACGAATTAGGAACCGACGCGCCGGGCCGCGCCTTCAGCTCGGTCGGAACCGGGCGCAGCTCGATGGAGCAGACCGATTGGCATGTTCAGGAGGAAGACAGATTTCTGCGCAAGCTTGCCGATCGCCTCGACGCGGCAGTGAACGCCGGGGAGGCCAAGTCACTGATTCTCGTCGCGCCGCCACGCGCGCTCGGCGTGCTGCGCCAAACCTACTCTCACAATCTCCGCGCCGCGGTGCGCGCCGAAATCGACAAGGATTTCGTCAAACTTCCCCTGCATGAGATCGAGAAGCATCTCGCCGCGTGAGTCAGGATACCTGCGAGGCAGCGGCGGCTTCGCCGTTGGCCCACGCGTTCTTCAATCATTCGGACTACGCTTGGGGACAGCCCACGAGCGAAGCTTGCGCGGACCGCACAATCGGCTGCGCGCCCACCTACATCGTGATCGCGATTACGCCGCCTTTGCTGGCTGCTTCAAGAGCTTGTCGACGTTGCCGGACAGGATCGCCTCGCCATCCTTGCCGAGCGCGCGCAGCTCTTTTACGAAGTCGCGCACGGCCGCGCGCTCGCGGATTTCCTGCGGGTAATCGGTAGCAAAAACGATGCGCGACACGGGGATTTCGATCAACGCGCCCCGTATCGCGCCTATGGCCCCGCAGAAGCCCGCGGTATCGAACACCATGTTGTGCTGCAGGTAGTAGTCGAAATCGCGTTTCGCCTTTTTGCCGTGGCGGGGATTGTCCGAGGTCCCCCAGAACTCCTTATCCTGATACGACCGGATACGGCCGAGCAGCGCCGCGAGCCCGCCGCCGAGATGGGACATGTGGACCGTCAACGTGGGGTGGCGGTCGAATACGCCGGAATTGATCAGCCGAATCGTCGCCATCACCAGCGAAAATTCGCGGCCGACCGAACGCGCCATGTCGTAGCCGTCGAACTGCTGTGTCTGGTTGAGCTTCAGGGCAGGGTGGACGAATACGAACAAGCCAAGCCGCGCGCATTCGGCCCAGAACGGTTCGAACTCGGCCGCATCGAGATAAAGGCCGTTGGCCTCCGACGTGATCACCACGCCCGGAAAGCCAAGCTCGTGCTTGCAGCGTGCCAATTCGCGAAGAGCCGTCGCACCGCCGAGCGGATTGGCATGCGCGGCGCCGATGAAGCGGCCGGGATAGTCGCGCTCCGCCTTCTTGGCAGTCTCGTTGCACAGATGCGATTTGTCGAGGTCTGCACACATTCCGGCGGCACTACTGAGAAAAGCAACCTCGATGCCGGCCTCGTCCATCATGCGGATATGCTCGTCGAGATCGAACAGCATCCAATGCGAGATAAAACTCGGCGCGCCGTGTTCGTCGTAGGATACGATCTTGCGCCGACCAAGGTCCTTCGGCATCAGTTCGCGGGGCGTGAAGTGGTGTTGGAAATCGACGATCATCTAGCTTTATCTCCTGTCGCGGTCGCTAGGGCGGCGAAGTGCGTCAAGGGATTGCGCCGATGTCCTGTAAGGCGCGTGCGACAGCAAGGTCAAGCGGGGTGTGTGGAATGGCGCCGATCGCTGCCTCAAGCTTGGCGCCCTCGATGCGATGCGCGTCATTCCAGAAATAGGAGATTTCTGACAACTCTCGGCAAAGCGGCACGACCGGCCGCAGCGCGTGAATGAGCCACCATGTCATGCGTTTGATTTCAAGCTTGCCGCGCATGGCTCGGGCGATGGCCGCGGTGAATTCGTGTCCGGTCACTGCGTGGCCGGGAAAGCCGAAGCTCGCGAACTGTGGAAGTGTTTCGCGAATGGCCGCCACGCGCAGAAGGGTGGATGCGAAATCTGGCAGATAGGCCCATTCGTGCGCAACGTCGAGCGGGCCGGGGTAAGTAATGCGGCCGCACCCGGCCTCCTTGGCGAGCACGAGATCGAACCACGAGCCGTGTCCGCCGCCATAAAAATCTCCCGCGCGCACAATGATAGTGCGCACGCCGCGCTCGGCCGCTTCCGCGATGCGATCTTCGATCGCCACGCGCAGCTGTCCCTTGTGCGAGGAAGGTCGCATCGGCGTATTCTCGTCGATCACCGGCGGGAGCGGCGAGCCGTAATTGTAGAGATTGCCCGGGAAGAGCAGTGTAGCGCCGGTCGTTTCCGCCGCGCTAATGGCCGAATAGGCGAGCGGCAGCGCCTGCCGTGACCAGTCCGTATAAAGTGGGTTGAGCGCGTGCAAAATCACGTCGGCGCCGCGCGCCGCTGTGCAGACAGCAGCGTGGTCGAGCGCGTGGAGCTCTACGACATCGGTACCGGCGGGTGCGCGGGCGGCGCTGCCGGGCCGCACCAGGCTCGCGACCGTCCACCCGGCATCGCGGAACGCCTCAGCGGCCTTGTGGCCGAGCCGCCCGGCGGCGCCGAGCACCAGGACACGCGCACTCATGAGCGTCGACCGGCGAGACGAATGCGCATTCGCGTTGGCCCGGCGAGTGATGCAGCGATGGTACGCGCGGTGCTCGTCATTTCAAATGCCGCGAATTTGATCGCGAGCGGGAATTGAAAGCCGGGCGATGGTCTCTCCATCTCGTGGGTGATAAGAGGGTACCGATGAGCGAGTTCTTGATCTATGCCCTCGTGCCGATTGCGATCGGCGCCGTCGCTGTAGTGTTGGTGCTCGGACTGCACAACATGGCGCGGGGCGGCTCGCCGCACCGCTCGCAGAAGCTGATGAGGCTGCGCGTGCTGCTGCAATTCATCGCCATCGTCGTCATAATGCTGACCATCTGGGCGATCGGTAAATAGGGCGCTGCGATGGTCGTTCTCAATAAGATCTACACGCGCACCGGCGATGACGGCACGACCGCGCTCGGCAGCGGCGCGCGCCGCAAGAAGTACGATCTGCGGATCCGCGCCTACGGCACGCTGGACGAGGTCAACGCGGTGATCGGCATCGTGCGGCTCCACATCGGCGGCGACCAGGCGCTCGACGCCATGCTGGTGCGCATCCAGAACGATCTGTTCGACGTGGAGGCCGATCTCTGCCTGTCGGAGAAAGGGCCGGGCGGCGCCCGCATGACGGTCACCGATGCACAGGTGGAATGGCTGGAGCAGCGGATCGACGAGCTCAATGCCGATCTGGCACCGCTGCGGTCCTTTATCCTGCCGGGCGGAAGCCCGGCCGCCTCATACCTTCACCTCGCGCGCACGGTGTGCCGCCGTGCCGAGCGGATCATGGTCGAGCTCAAGGACAAGCCGGGCGAAGCCGTCACGCCGGCAGCGCTAAAGTACGTCAATCGCCTGTCGGATTTTCTTTTCGTCGCGGGCAGGCACGCCAACGATAAGGGTGCATCCGACGTCCTGTGGCAGCCCGGAAAGAACCGTTGATCGGGGAAACCGGGCATGGTCGTCCCGATCTATGACGACAATCCCTTTGGCCCGCCGGTCAAGCCGGTGATCACCTGGGGTCTGATCGCCGTCAATTTCGCGATTTTTCTTTATGAGATCGGAGCAAGCCAGCTTGCACTCGATCGCATGATCGACACCTTCAGTCTCACGCCCGCGGCCTTGATCGGCGACGTCGGCGCGCGGGGATGGGTCCCGCCGTTCGCCACCCTGGTGACGTACCAGTTCTTCCACGCCGATATCGTGCACCTCATCGGCAACATGATCTTCCTGTGGGTGTTCGGCGACGACATCGAACGAGTGCTCGGGCGTGCGCGCTATCTCGCCTTCTATCTTATCTGTGGCGCCATCGGCGGCCTGGCGTTCGTGGCCTATGACCCCTATTCCACGATCGAGTTGATCGGCGCGTCGGGAGCCGTCGCGGGGGTTGCGGTCAGTTATGTGATGCTGCGGCCCTGTGCCAAGATCACTGTGTTGATCGGCATCATTCCGTTGCGGATCAGCGCCTACTGGGTCGTCGGCCTGTTCGTGATCAGCCAATTGTGGAACCTAGGCGCCGCATCAAAGAGCGAAGTTGCCTATTGGTGCCACTTCGGCGGCATGCTGGCCGGGGCTGTCCTGTTTCCGCTGGTCAAGCCGCGGGCAGTCAGGCTGTTCCAATGCCTGCAGCCGGTACCGGATACGGTGGTACAGATCGGCCCCCAACGCGCCGGCGGTCGCGCGGCGAGGCTGACCGACCTCCGTTGACACTATAAGCCAGCGGCCATTAGGTTGCCGCCCTCTTAGCCGGGCGGCCGGGTCGTCGACGAGAGCGAATTTCCATGAAGATCCTGGTGCCCGTGAAGCGGGTCGTCGACTTCAACGTCAAAATTCGCGTCAAGAGCGACGGCAGCGGCGTCGAGCTCGCGAATATCAAGATGTCGATGAATCCTTTCGACGAGATCGCCGTCGAGGAGGCGCTCCGGCTCAAGGAGAAGGGTCACGCAAGCGAGATCGTCTGCGTGTCGATCGGCCCGCCGCAAGCGGCCGAGACCATCCGCACGGGACTCGCCATGGGAGCCGATCGCGGCATCCTCGTGAAGACGGACAAGACGCTCGAGCCGCTCGCCGTCGCCAAGATCCTCAAGTCCATCGTCGAGCAGGAAAAGCCCGGTCTCGTCATCATGGGCAAGCAGGCGATCGACGATGACTGCAATCAAACGGGCCAGATGCTGGCGGCGCTCACAGGCTGGCCCCAAGGCACCTTCGCCTCGAAGGTGGTGATCGAGGACGACGCTGTGCTGGTCACGCGCGAGGTCGACGGCGGCTTGCAGACGGTCAAGCTCAAAAGCCCGGCGATCGTGACTACCGATCTGCGCCTCAACGAACCCCGCTACGCGAGCCTGCCGAATATCATGAAGGCGAAGAAAAAGCCGATCGACGAGAAGACGCCGGAGGCGTACGGGGTCGATGTCGCGCCGCGGCTGGAGGTGCTCAAGACGACCGAGCCGGCAGGTCGTAAGGCCGGAGTCAAGGTGAAAACCGTGGGCGAGCTGATCGACAAGCTCAAGAACGAAATGGGGGTGATCTGATGACCGCATATGCGCCCTTTATCCGCCGCCGTAGGCGCTGACTCGTGCGGATCACCGCTCAACTGCCATGACCACGCTCCTTCTCGCCGAACACGATAATAAGACGCTCAAGGATGCGACCCAGAAGGCGCTGACCGCAGCCAAGGCGCTCGGGCAGGACGTGCATGTTCTGGTTGCCGGCAAAGACTGTCGCGCAGTGGCCGAGGCCGCTGCCAAGCTCGACGGCGTGAACAAGGTTTTACTCGCCGATGCGGTCGGCTACGAACACATGCTGGCCGAGCCAATGGCGGCGCTCATCCAATCGCTGGCAGCCAATTACGATGCCATCGTCGCGCCGGCGACCACGACCGGCAAAAACATCATGCCGCGCGTTGCGGCCCTGCTCGACGTGATGCAGATTTCCGACATCGTCAAGGTGATCGCACCCGATACCTTCGAGCGACTGACCTATGCCGGCAATGCAGTCCAGACCGTACGCTCGAAGGACAAGATCAAGGTCATCACGGTGCGCACTTCGACGTTCCAGGCGACGGGCACGGGCGGTTCGGCCCCGATCGAGGAGGTGGCGGCCGCCGCCGATCCCAGCCTCTCCACCTTCGTAAGCGAGGAACTTTCCAAATCGGAGCGCCCCGAGCTCACTTCGGCGAAGATCATCATCTCAGGCGGGCGGGCCATGCAAAGTCGTGAAAACTTCGCTAAATATATCGAGCCGGTCGCCGACAAGCTGGGTGCAGCCGTCGGCGCTTCGCGTGCGGCGGTCGATGCCGGCTATGCCCCGAACGACTGGCAGGTCGGCCAGACCGGGAAGGTTGTGGCGCCGGAGCTTTACATCGCGGTCGGGATTTCGGGCGCGATCCAGCATCTCGCCGGCATGAAGGATTCGAAAGTCATTGTGGCTATCAACAAGGATGAAGAGGCGCCGATCTTCCAGGTCGCTGATTACGGACTGGTCGCCGATCTCTACCAGGCGCTTCCGGAATTGGCGGCGGAGCTCGGCAAGCTCGGCCGCTGACAATGTGTCAGATACGAGGTAGCGGCCGGCATCGGCATAGAACAGGCGGAAGAACATGATCGAGGTCAAAGAGCGCCCCAAAGCCCGTTCCGGCAACACGGCGTTTCACATTCGCAAAATCGGCGTGATCGGGGCAGGGCAAATGGGCAGCGGCATCGCGCATGTCAGCGCGCTCGCCGGATTCGACGTCAAGCTCAACGATCTGTCCGCCGATCGGATCAAGGCCGGAATCGCGACCATCAACGGCAACATGGCACGCCAGGTGAGCCGCAAACGCATAACTGAGGACGAGCGGCAGGCCGCGCTCAAGCGCATCTCTCCGGCCGAGACCTTTGACGCCTTCGCCGATTGCGATCTCATCATCGAGGCGGCAACGGAGAAGGAGGATACCAAGCGCGGCATCTTCGCCAGCGTCTGTCCCATGCTCAAGGCCGACGCCATCATCGGCACGAATACGTCGTCGATCTCGATCACCCGGCTCGCCTCCGCGACCGATCGACCCGAGCGCTTCATCGGCGTTCATTTCATGAACCCGGTGCCGCTGATGGAATTGGTCGAACTCATCCGTGGCATCGCCACCGACGACGCCACGTTCGACACGACCAAGCAATACGTAGCGAAGCTCGGTAAGACGATTGCGGTGGCGGAGGACTTTCCCGCCTTCATCGTCAACCGAATTCTATTGCCGATGATCAACGAGGCGATTTACACGCTCTATGAAGGCGTCGGCAATGTCGAGGCGATCGACACCGCCATGCGGCTCGGCGCCCACCACCCGATGGGGCCGCTCGAGCTCGCCGATTTCATCGGGCTCGACACCTGCCTCTCGGTCATGCAGGTCCTGCACGAAGGCTTGGCGGACTCCAAATACCGCCCGTGTCCGCTGTTGGTGAAATATGTCGAGGCCGGCTGGCTCGGCCGAAAGACCCAGCGCGGATTCTACGACTATCGCGGCGAGAAACCGGTACCGACGCGGTGATGGTCGCCCGCCCGTAAGCCTTAAGGGCGTTCACGCCCCGTCCGGTATCTCCCGATCCGCTGGCGCGACCTTGGTCCTCATCTTGCAAGGTCCGACCATGACAAGGCCATCCGCGAGTCCGGATGATCGCCACCGTAAGCACTAGTGCTGGAGCGCCGCGGTAACCAGCCGTACCGCATCCTCGCTTGCCCATTCGGCGGGCCCCGCCAGGGTGCCGATCTCGCAGCCCGCTGGATCGACCAGCATGGTGGTCGGCATCCCGGCGGCGCGACCTGTCATCTTCAAATCCTGAAAAACCTTGGCGCTGTTATCGGCATAATAGCCGAGCCGGCCGACACCTACCTCCTTGAGCCAAGCGCGCGGCTTGTCGGCATCGCGGGTATCGATATTGACCGCGACCACCTCGAACGCCGGTCCGCCGAGTTTTCCCTCGAGCGAGTCCAACGCCGGCATCTCTTTTCGGCAAGGCACGCACCAGGTGGCCCACAAGTTGAGCAGCACGGTACGCCCACGCCAATCCGCGAGGTGGCGCTCCGCCCCTCTTGCATCGCGGAACGTGAGATCAGGCAGGCGCAGCGGGCGATCGGCAACGGCAAATGCCGCCACTTCCCCCCGGGCGAGCGGCGAGAGCCGTTGTGCCAGCTCAACCGCGGGAGCACATGTCGCGTCTCCCACATTGCGTTGCAACGCTCCGATCCCGTATACCGCCGCCAACCCGACGGTCAGGCCGGCAATACCGCCAATCACGACCATGGCAAGCCGCCGTTTGGCGTGAGTTCGCGCTGCAATTTCCGGTCCGGTCATAACGGGCGAAACCTCGGTAGACGTGCCATGAGCAACAAGATGTGGGGTGGACGTTTCCGCACCAGCCCCGATGCGGTCATGGAGGACATCAACGCCTCCGTTGATTTCGATCGGCACCTCTTCCGCCAGGACATCGCCGCGAGCCAGGCCCATGCCGCGATGCTTGCCAAACAAGGCATCATCACGGCCGACGATGCCCGCAAGATCACTCACGGTCTAGACACGATCTTGTCAGAGATCGAGAGCGGCAAGTTCAAGTTCCGGCGGGCGCTCGAGGACATTCATATGAACGTGGAGAGCCGGCTCGCCGAGTTGATCGGACCGGCGGCGGGGCGGCTGCACACCGCGCGATCGCGCAACGATCAGGTCGCAACCGATTTCCGGCTGTGGATCAGGTCGACGATCGACGAGATCGATGAGGCACTGGCCGCCTACCAGCGCGCGCTCGCGGAGCAGGCGCTCGAACACGCCGCGACCGTAATGCCGGGCTTCACCCATTTGCAGATTGCCCAGCCCATAACCTTTGGCCACCATCTCCTGGCCTATGTCGAAATGGCGGCGCGTGACCGTGGCCGGTTTGCCGACGCGCGCAAGCGGGCGAACTTTTGCCCCCTTGGTGCCGCGGCGCTGGCCGGCACCGCGTTCCCAATCGACCGGGGCATGACGGCGAAGACGCTCGGTTTCGCCGCGCCAATGGCGAATTCGCTCGATGCCGTCTCCGACCGGGATTTCGTGCTGGAGACGCTCGCTGCCGCCGCCATCACCGCGGTGCATCTGTCACGCTTTGCGGAAGAGATCGTGCTCTGGTGCTCGCCGATCGTCGGCTTCATCTCACTCTCGGATCGCTTCACCACCGGCTCGTCGATCATGCCGCAGAAGCGCAATCCGGACGCCGCCGAGCTTGTGCGTGCCAAGACCGGGCGCATCATCGGTGCGCTCGAGGCGCTCCTGATCGTGTTCAAGGCATTGCCGCTCGCGTACCAGAAGGACATGCAGGAGGACAAGGAAGGTGCGATGGACGCCTTTTCCGCGCTGAGACTGTCGATTGCCGCCATGACCGGCATGGTTGGCGACATGACGCCCGACGTCGCGCGCATGCGTCAAGCCGCGGGGGAGGGCTATTCCACCGCCACCGACCTCGCCGACTGGCTGGTGCGCACGCATAAGATGCCGTTCCGCGAGGCGCATCACGTCACTGGGCGGATCGTGGCCAAGGCGGCGACGGAGAAGGTGCCGCTGCATCAACTGTCGCTCGCCGCCATGCAGGCAATCGAGAAGCGCATCACCAAGGATGTGTTTGCGGTGCTCACCGTCGACAACTCGGTGCGAAGCCGCGGCAGCCATGGAGGCACGGCCCCGAAGAACGTGCGCCGGGAGGCGAACAGGTGGCTTAAGGCCTTGGCAAAAGGGCGATGATACACTCCCGTTCACACCGGCGACGGAGTTTGGCCATGCTGTCGCCTCTCGCGTCCGATCTGCTATGCTGCCGTTGATTTGAGGAGTACCTGAATTGACGTCGCTGTCCGACCTGCGCCTTGCCCGGATTGGAGCGATCGGCGCGCTCATCGCGGCGCTCGGCCTTGTCGGTTGCGGGCGCAAGGGCGGGCTCGATCCCCCGCCGGGGGCGGCCGCCGCCGACACCAGCGTCTCGCGGCCGGACCTCGAGCCTGCCATCGGGCCCGACGGCAGGGTCATCGCACCGTCGCAAGGGCCGAAGCGGAGCACGCCCATCGATTGGCTGCTCAACTGAGCCCGCGCCATGCACCATTTCATCTATCGCAACGGCGTCCTTCACGCCGAGGCGGTCAATCTCATTGATCTCGCGCAAGCGGTCGCAACCCCGTTCTATTGCTATTCGACCGCGACGCTCAAACGCCATTATGAGGTGTTCGCGGATGCCTTCAGCGACGTGAGCGCGATCATCTGTTACGCGATGAAGGCGAACTCCAATCAGGCCGTGATCAAGACCCTCGCCGAGTTCGGCGCCGGTGCCGATGTGGTATCGGAAGGCGAGCTCAAGCGTGCGCGGGCAGCCGGCGTCGCGCCGGACAAGATCATGTTCTCCGGAATCGGCAAGACCGCGGCGGAGCTCGCGCTTGCGATCGATGAAGATATCCTCTGCGTCAACGTCGAATCCGACGCCGAGCTCGAGCTGCTGTCGTCCATCGCCAAGCGGAAGGGCAGGACGGCCCGTATCGCCGTCCGCGTCAATCCCGACATCGATCCCAAGACTCACGCGAAGATTGCGACCGGCAAGGCCGAGAACAAGTTCGGCATTCCGATCAGCCGCGCGCGCGACGTCTATGCGCGGGCAGCGAAACTCCCCGGCATCGAGGTTACCGGCGTCGACATGCATATCGGCAGTCAGATTACGGAGCTCGAGCCGTTCGATGATGCTTTTGCGCTGTTGTCCGATTTCGTGCGGACGTTGCGCGCCGACGGCCACGCCATCAGCCACATCGATCTCGGCGGTGGCCTCGGCATTCCCTATCGCGAGGACAACGAGCCGCCGCCGCATCCCGAGGCTTATGCGGCCATGGTCAAGCGCGCGACCCGCGACCTCGGCTGCACGCTCATCTTCGAGCCGGGCCGCCTGATCGTCGGCAATGCCGGCATCCTGGTGACGCGGGTGCTCTATATCAAGCGCGGCGAGGACAAGACCTTCGTCATCGTTGACGCTGGAATGAATGATCTCATTCGGCCCACGCTCTACGAGGCGCACCATGACATCCGTCCGGTGCGGGAGCCGGAAGGGGACGCCGCGCGCATCGTCGCCGATGTGGCCGGGCCGGTATGCGAATCCGGCGATTTTCTGGCGCTCGAGCGCGAGATGGCCGCCCCGCGGCCCGGCGATCTCCTCGCGGTCATGACTGCGGGTGCTTATGGCGCGGTGCAGGCCGGCACCTATAATACCCGCGCGTTGGTGCCGGAAGTGCTTGTTCGGGAAAACGAATGGGCGTTGGTCCGACCGCGCCTGGAGGTCTCGGATCTGATCGCGCTCGACCGCCTGCCGCCTTGGCTCTAAAAACCTTGCGGGAACGCGCTGAACTATATTTTGCTGACGTGGTTTTGATCACTGAGTGCCTTCCTTTTGCCCGCTGGCACGCGCGTGATGGCATGTTACTATTGAACATTGGGCAGATTCTCGTTGCTGGAGATAGATTTGGCCGATCGGCCCGCTGACGCCGCCGCGACCCCCCACCCCCTCCCCCCGCAGGAGCGGGCGGGCGCCGACGTGCTCACGCGCGCCCTTAGGCGGGCACGCTGGACGATTTTCTGGGAACGGCTATGGCCGGCGCTGGCATCGATTGCCACCGTCCTTGGACTGTTCCTGGCGGTCTCCTGGCTTGGCGTCTGGCTTTGGCTGCCCCCCACCGCTCGCGCGATCGGTCTTGGCATCTTTTTCCTGCTCACCGCGGCTGCGTTCGCGCCGCTGCTGATGTTGCGCGTGCCGAGCCGCATCGACGCTCTGCGACGGCTCGATCGCAATTCCGGTTTACCGCATCGGCCCGCCACCGCGATGGCCGACGACATCGCGGTGCCGACCCACGATTCGTTTTCGCTCGCGCTGTGGCGGGCCCATATCGAACGCGTTCTGCGCGGCACCAAAAGCCTTAGAGCTGGGACGCCCATGCCGCGGCTCGCGTTGCGCGATCCCTTCGCCGTGCGTGCCTTGGTAGCGGTGCTGGTGGTCGCGACGTTCTTCGGCGCCGGCGGCGAACGGATGAAACGCCTCGCGGCCGCGTTCGATTGGCACGGCGTGATGGCGCCGGCCAATTTCCGCGTCGACGCCTGGGTGAGTCCGCCACCTTATACCGGCCGCCCGCCGGTGATCTTGCCCGGTCTGCGGCCTGGCGAGCCGGTGCAGACCTCCAGCGCCCTCGCGGTGCCGGCGGGAAGCACGGTTGTCATCCGCGCGAGCGGAATTCACCTCGACGTGACGGCAAGCGGCGGCCTCGCCGAGCCGGCCCCCGGCGCGCAGACCAATGCCAAAGGTTCCGAGGAACGCCGTTTTGTGATCAGCGACGCCGGCGCGGTCACGGTGCGCGGCGCCGCCACCGGCGACGTCACCTGGAAGTTCACCGCCAT
>CBFGVM010000069.1:0-13425 GCA_965652015.1 uncultured Alphaproteobacteria bacterium | reverse complement strand
CCCCGCCCGGCGCCCCGGCCCCGGGGGCCCCCAAACCCCCCCCCTTTTTATTTTGGGGCCCGGGTTTGCGGGGGCACGACCGCAATATGAGCCGATAACTCGGATTGGGTGACTCCAGTTGGCCGCGGGCGCGCCCGGGGTGCAAAGACCTTTAGCCGGTGCTCACACCAACTTGACGATGTCGCCTCCGGCGTCGCGGCCCCACTTCTTGAACAGGTGGAAGCATTTCAATGCCGGCTCGTCGCTCGCGACGAACAGAATCGCCGGGCGTTTCTCGTCGCCGTTGACGTGCTCGAACCAGGAACCGCCGGGCACTGCGAGATTGTCGAATTTCTCCCAATCGAACCGCTTGCCGTCGATGATCGAGTGTCCCTTGCCCTCGAACGGCGCGACCAGCAGGCTCGCGGTCTGCCGCACCGGGCGCGTTTTCTCGCCGGGGCGCAGCACCTGCGCGAAGAACGTCATGGTCTTGAACACCGGGCCGCCGCTCAGCGGGTCGGTGTATTCGATCGACAGCGCCTCGTAGGGATCGCCGTCCCAGTCGATGAAGCGCTCGATCAGCTCCTGCATCGCTTCCCAACGGTAGACGTACATCGGCGAGGAAAATCCTGCGCCGCGGTGGTGCTCGAGGAAGCGGGGCTTGAGGCCGCCGTGGTCATAGGCGCGCGCCGAATAGTCGGTCGGCACGGTCGCGGTCTGCTGCTTCTTCTTGACCGGCTTGCCGTCGACCATCTCCATATAATCGTGCTCGAAATAGACGGCGTTGAGCGTCTCGACCAGCGGCAGGTCGAGCACGGAGAGATTGATTGCCGGCTCGTTGCCGACGTTGCCGTGGTTGTGCCAGGTGTCGACCGGCGTGAGCACCATGTCGCCCGGACCGAAGGTGATGTCCTCGCCGCCGACGCCGGTGAAATTGCCTTTGCCGGTCAGGCCGAAGCGAATGGCGTTGGGCGAGTGCCGGTGCGGCGGCATCACCTCGTTGGCGTCATTGAGCCGGTAGGCGGTGTACATCGTGCTCACTGTCGCGCGCCGCGGCGACAGGCCGGGGTTGACCAGGATGAGCGAACGGCGCTCCGAGTCGTCCATGGTGACCAGTTCGGCCGCCCGAAACAGGATCGGTTCGATATCGTTCTTGTAGCTCCAGCGATGCGGCACGGCCTTTTGCGTGCCCATCAACTGCTTGATCTCGTCATGCGCGACGTCGGTCGATGTCGCCCAGAACGGGAACATGCTCTTTGCGGAAATATCGCTGTAGAGCGCTTCGAGCGCGGCCTCGCGGTTCGGAAGACGACGCGCGGCGGTCGATGGTTTGGTCATGGGATCGCTCTTTCGAAGGTCAGGCTGAGACGTTGCTCAAGCGTAACATACGCAGCAGCGGCGCACCACCTGCAGCTATTTGAAGGGCACCAGGATCAGCGTTGCGAGCTGCTCTTTCGTCAACGGCGCGGGGATGTACTTGAAGCTCACCGCGTCCGCCATCGCCAGATCGAGACCCTCGATGCGGTCGGGCAAGACGCTATTCTTCGGGTAATAGTCTTCCGGCGCCAACCTGGCGATCGCTTCCGGAACGCGGGCCCAATCCGCAAAAGCTTTCACCGCCGCCTTGTCCGCATACATCCAGTCGACCACCTCGCGGTAAGCCTGCAGATAACGCACGAAGACGTCCCTGCGCGACTCGATGGCGTGGGCATTCGCCGTCATGAAGCGCGCAGTTTGATTGCGCAATTCGGGAACGTCGCTGGCGCGCATGATCTGCCTGATCTTTCCCTCCCGCAGGAGATCGACCGCGAACGGCGGCGACGTCCAACCGACGTCGATCTGCCCGCTCATGACCTGGGTGAGGGTGGCAGCCGGGCTACCGGTCGCCACGGGCTTGTAGGTGACGCCGAACACTTTCTGAAAAGCCTGCACGGCGGCATAGGTGGACGATCCGGCCGTGGAGTAGGCGACGCTCTTGCCGGCGAGATCCTTCTTGTCCTTGATGGGCGAGTCCGCTTTCACGTACCAGGTGAGATCATTCGCGCCCGTGTGCGTTGCCGCGATCACGCGGATCGGCGCGCCTTTGGCAAAGGCTCCGAACGTATTGAACGTGCCGACGCCGGTGCCGATATCAGCGCTGCCGGAGATCACGGCCTGCTGGGTTTCGCCGGCGCCCTGGGTGTAGAAAATCTCCAGCACCAGCCCGCGCTTCTTGAAGAAGCCGGCATTTTGCCCGAGCTCCGAAAAGGAATTCTCCCACGTGCCTGCCAGCCCTCCGGCAATGCGCAATTTGTCTTGCGCGACAGCGGCGCCATTCACGCCGACCAAAATCGCGAACGCCGGCAGTGCGAGCCTGAGACTAAACTTGATCATTTCCCGTCCTCCACGCGATGCCGCGATGCAATTCGATCAACTGAAGCGGCGGCCGGACAGTGTGGCGCTTGCTCAATGCGTTCGGATAGGCCCTTTGCTTACACTGCGCGTTGATCGCGTTCCGCGCCAGCCGACGAGCGAGGATCATTTCGTTTCCATTCATCGGAGCTCCCGTCAATTCGCGCCCGATTTGCGGAACCGCGACCTGCGTCGTAAGGCGCTGCATTTTGCACGCGGCTCGGCTGTTGCCAGATGCCTTGCGACACCATCTCGGCACCGATTTTGCAAACCATATCGTACATCGTTTCCGCCGCGAGCCCCAGCGAGCGCGTTTTCGGTTTGGCAACCGCCCAGGTCAGAAAGAAACCCGCGATCGGACTCACGCTGACGGTATTGGATTTCCGCAATGTACCTACGCCGCAAGCTGGGAGCACCGTGTAACCGAGACCCGATTTGACAAAGTCGGTCATCAGCGGAAGCGTGTTGGCTTCCACGCGCACGTCTGGCCGCAGGCCGAGGGCGCTCAGCCCTGTCTCGACCGTAAGGCGCAGGCTGTTCGGCCGCGTAGTCAGGATCAGGGGGAGGTCCGCCAAGCGCTCCATCGGCGTCGGGACGCGTGGCGATAATTTGGCGCCCGCTGGACCAACGAGCAGCATTTGCTCGCGCCCGAGCGGCTTTGCGATAACGCCGCGCATGGGCTCATGGAAGTTGGTGATAGCGACATCCAGAGTGCCGTTGGCAATGAGGTCGCGCAACTGCCCACTGGTCTCCTCGATCACGCGCACGACAACGCGCGGGCACGCCTTGGCGAAACGCTTGATCAACGACACGGCGAGCAGGGTGCGTGGCGAAGGCGGAATGCCGATAGCAACTTCGCCGGTCGGCTCGAGCATCGCGGCGGCCACATCGTCTTGCAGCGATTGCAATTGCCGCGCCAGTCCCTGAAGGCCTTCGTGCAGCCGCCGTCCCGCCTCGGTAGGCAGCATGCCGCGACTGCTGCGCACGAAGAGCGGCGTCTTGAACTGCCCCTCCAACGCCTGCATGTGCCGGCTGAGCGTCGGCTGCGAAATACGCAGGGCCTGTGCGGCCCCGCTCAGGTTGCGGTGCTCGATCACGGCGAAGAAGTATCGGATCTTGCGCAGGTCCATCGCTGCCGCCGGTTTCAGGCGAGTATACGGGATGTGAATAGCATGTATAGAGACATTCCGATTGCTGCATGTTGCCGCGCTTGTTAGGCTTGGCGCAGTGGGGCACGTCACGCGTCAATTCACGGAGCAGAGGATGCGCAATTGGTCACGTCGAGGCATCATCACGTTCGCAGCGGCCGTCGTCGCGCTCACCGCCGCCGACACGCGCGCGCAGGAGCCGATCCGGATCGGCGTGCTTCTCCCGCTGACTGGCCCGTTTACCAAGAACGGCACCGAGCACTGGGAAGCGATGCAGATCGCGCGCGACATGATCAACGAGCGCGGCGGCGTCAATGGGCGCAAGGTGGAACTTCTGATTGCCGACGTTCCGAGCCCAGCGGCGGCCATCAGCGAGACGGAGCGCCTGATCTCCAGTCAGAAGATCAAGATTACGACCGGCTCCGGCCTCTCCCCGCTGGCAATCGCCGTAAGCCAGGCTTCCGAGCGGGCCGGCGTGTTCCATTGGGAAACAACCGGGGCTGCCGAGATCATCACCCGGCGGGGTTTCAAATACACGTTCCAGGTAGGCGGCGCGTCGCGCCTCTACGCACAGGCCGCGGTCGACTTCACGTTGGAAGATTTAGCGAAGCGGCTCGGCAAATCGCCGACCGATCTTCGCATTGCACTGCTGTGGGAAAACCGCGCCTTCGGCAAATCGGTGGGCGACGGCGTGCGCGACTACGTCAAGACCAAGAACATCAAGCTGATCTACGACGAGGGTTACGACCAGTTCGCGACCGACATGACGCCGATCGTGCAGAAGCTGAAGGACGTGAAGCCAGACGTGCTGATCGCGATCTCGTTCCCAAACGATGCCATCCTGTTTCAGCGGAAGGCCAAAGAACTCGACTTCTATGTTGGCGCGCTCGTCGGCGTTAGTGCCGGCTACTCCAATCCCGATCTCGAAAATTCGATCGGCAGCGTGGTCTACGGCATTTTCGACTCCGACTTCTTGCCAAAGGTGAATCCGAAGGTACTCAAGCCGGAGGTGGCAAAAGCCTTCGACGAATATAACCGCCGCTATGAGGCGAAGATGAAGCGGCCGCCGGCGGGCCATGCCTCGGTGAGCTTCTCGGCATTGTGGGCGCTGTTCAACGAGGTCTTCCCGAAGGCCAAGACCTTCGAACCGGACGAACTGCGGCAGATTGCGCTGGCGCTGGACCTGCCGGAGGGGAGTCTCGCGAACGGCAGCGGCATCAAATTCACCAACAACGACTGGGCGCCGGATCTCAAGGACGCCGGGCAGAACCTGCGGGCCGCTATCGGGGTCTGGCAGTGGCAGAAGGTCAACGGCAGGACGGAACATAATCCGGTCTTCCCGGCGGCGCTTGCGACCAACGAGCCAACGCTCGTTCCGCTGCCGGCTTGGGACAAGCGCTGAGTTTGGAGCACGGGACCCGGCCGCACGACTCGTAGCGGTACCTCGTTAGACGCAGCCCCATGCTCACGACCTCCGGACAGTTAATCATCTCCGGTGTTCTCATCGGCAGCATCTACGCTCTCATGAGCGTCGGCCTGACGTTGATCTTCGGCGTTCTGCGCATAGTCAATTTCGCGCACGGCGAATTCCTGATGATGGCCATGTATGGCGCATGGCTCGGCACGCGGTATCTCGGGTTGAACTCCTATACCGCGGCAATTGCGGTCGTGCCGGCCATGTTCCTGTTCGGCATGATCGTGCACCGGCTGATCATCAGCCCCTCCCTGGACAAGCCGCATCTCGTCGTCGTGTTCGCGACCATGGGCTTATCCATCCTGATGCAGAATGTCGCGCTGATGATCATGTCGGCGGACCTGTGGGACGTGCCACCCATGCTGGGTGGCCGCTCCTTCACCTTCGGGCCGTTCTACGCCAAGCCGGAGCTGCTCATCGGCTTTGCTCTCTCCCTCCTGGTCACCTTCATCCTGCGATGGATCATCAAGACAACCTATCTGGGCAAGGCAATCCGGGCGACAGTGCAAGATGGCGAGGCGGCAATGCTGATGGGCATTCCCGTCCCGCGCATTTTCCTGATCACTTTTGCCACCGGCTCGGCGCTGGTAGGACTTGCAGCTTGCACGATGATGCCGCTGTTTTCGGTGTTCCCGACCGTCGGGCTCAATTTCGTGCTGATCGCCTTCGTCATCGTCGTGCTCGGCGGAATGGGCAGCATTGAAGGCGCGCTGCTCGGCGGCATTTGCATCGGAATCGCGCAGTCCTTGAGCAGCTATTTCATCGCACCGGCGTACGGCCAGATGTTCTTTTTCAGCCTGTTTCTGCTGGTTCTTATCTTCCGTCCTTCCGGTCTGCTTGGACAGAAGGGCACCGCCAATCTCGGCATCAATCCTTGAACGGCGGCGGGCATGTCGGGCCACTTCACACCTCTGGCGCGCGACACGGATCGCCTGGATCCACCAATGCCGCGGGTCGGGCGAAGCTGGCTGCCGCTTCTTCCGGAGCGCGGTAAAGTCTCCGCATTCGAGATCGCGCTGCTCGCGCTCTGCGTCGGCCTCATTGCGGCGGACCTCCCACAGAGTCTGCGCGACGTGATGCTGCTGACTTATCTCTGGGGCGGGCTCGCGCTCGCCTGGAATATTGCCGGCGGGTACGCGGGGCTCATCTCTTTCGGGCATGCGGCCTTCTTCGGCATCGGCGCGTATGCGTCCACGATTCTCAGCGTGAACTACGAGATCACGCCGTGGATCGGGATCTGGGTCGGCGCGGCGATCTCGGGCGTGTTTGGTGCACTGCTGACACTTATTTGCGCGCGTTTACGCGGCCCATTCTTCATTCTTTCTACGCTTGCCGCTTCGGAGGTGGTGAGAATCGGCGCGCTGAATTGGGCCACGCTGACCGGCGGACCGGAAGGGCTTGCGATCAGACCGGTTCCGAGCGTCTTAAATATGGTGTTCGCGTCGAAGACGACTTACGCGATCCTGATGCTTGGCTACCTGGTGGCGATCTACCTCATCACCAAAGTGATCGAGAGGTCGCGCTACGGCTTCTACTTGGGCGCAATCCGCGACGACGAGGACGCGGCCAGTTCCGCCGGCATCAATCCGTTATTCATGCGCGTGAGCGCGATGTGCCTCAGCGCCCTGCTTACCAGCATCGGCGGCTCGTTGTTCGCGCAGTATTTTCTCTATCTTGACCCGACGCATGTGATTTCCCCGGAGCTATCGTTCCAATTCGCATTGCTGCCAGCGCTTGGCGGGCTCGGCACGGCGATTGGGCCGGTGCTCGGCGCCTTCGCCATTACGCCGCTATCGGAATTGCTGCGCTCTTATCTGGGTGACGCCGCCGCCGGCCTGCATCTCGCGATCTACGGCGCTGTTGTGATCCTCGTCATGTTGTATTTCCCTGGCGGAATGGCCGCCGCGCTCGACCGCCTGCGCACCCGCCGCCGCGCGGAGCCAACATGAGTGCGATGCTGGAAGTGTGTAACGTCAGCCGATCGTTCGGTCCGCTGCGAGCCGTCCGCGAGGTAAGCTTTTCAGTGCGGGAAGGCGAACTGCTCGGGCTGATCGGTCCAAATGGCGCGGGCAAGAGCACGCTCTACAATCTGCTCGCCGGTGTGCTCAAGCCGAATTCCGGGCAGCTCATCTTCGAGGGCAGGAATATCGCGGGCTGGCGCCCGTACGAAGTCGCGCGCGCCGGCATCGCTCGCACCTTTCAGATCCCGAAACCGTTTCGGCAGATGACCGTGTTAGAAAACGTCATCATAAGTGCGCTGCTGCGTGACCGCGTCGTTGCCGCGGCACGCAGGACCGCAGAGGCGATCCTGACGGAGGTTGGGCTTATACGATATGCGGACTCCCCGATCGGGGTGCTAACGGCCGGGCTGCTCAAGCGCCTCGAAGTTGCGCGGGCTCTCGCGCTGCGCCCGCGGCTCGTTCTGTTCGACGAGATCATGGCCGGCCTCACGCCGGCCGAAGTGAAGGTCATGACCGACATGGTCGCCGGCTTGCCAGCGCGCGGCGTCACCGTGATCTGGGTCGAACACGTGCTTTACGCCATCATGAACGCGGCGCACCGGATCCTTGTGCTCAACCGCGGCGAATTGATCGCGGACGGCACGCCGGAGCAGGTCGCGAAGGACCCCATGACCATCAAGGCCTACCTCGGCGAGGAGATGCGCCTTGCTTAAGGTCGACCAGCTCAAGGCCTTCTATGGTCCGATAAGGATTCTGCACGACATCAATATTCTCGTCTTGGCGGGCCAGATCATCGGCATTGTCGGCGCCAACGCCGCCGGCAAGAGCACGCTGATGTTTTCCCTCGCAGGCCTGCGCACGCGCTGCACAGGTACCATTTCCATTGACGAGGATCGCATCGATGGTTTGCCGGCTTACGAACGGGTATTGAAGGGTCTCGTCCTTGTGCCGGAGCGCCGGCGCCTTTTTCCTTTCATGACGGTGCTGGAGAATCTGGAAATAGGCGCCTATTCGCAGCCTGCGCGGGCGCAGCGACACCAAACGCTCAAGCAGGTCTATGAGTTGCTGCCGGTCCTGGCCGAGCGGAGCAACCAGGAGGCGGGCTCACTCAGCGGCGGCGAGCAGCAGATGCTGGCGATTGGCCGCGCGCTGATGAGCAAGCCGCGCATCCTGCTGATGGACGAGCCGACCGAAGGGCTCGCGCCGATCTACGTGAACTTGCTCTACGAGCTGATTGTCACGCTACGCGGCCTGGGGCTGACGGTCCTAATTGTCGAACAGAACGTGCAGCACGTCCTGCGCACCGCCGACCACGCCTACGTGCTGGAGAACGGCCGGATCATCATGCAGGGACCCGGCCAGCAGCTTCTCGAAGACAAGCGCCTCAAGGTCGCCTATCTCGGACTATGAGTGGAGGGGAACGAATGATCTACGAGATGCGCACGTATCGGATGAAGGTGCACGCCGGGCCGGCTTTTCTCGCCGTCTATAAGGAGCGCGGCATCGAGATCATCAGCAAATACGCCAAGCTGATCGGCTGCTGGCAACCGGAAACCGGAGAGCTGAACACGGTCGTGTTCATCTGGGCGTACGAGGACTTCAACCATCGCCTCGCGCAGCGCAAGAAGCTCTGGGAAGATAAGGATTGGCTCGAATTCGTTCCGTCCATCCGCCAGCACATGGAGCATCAGGAAAGCGTCTTCATGCTGCCGGCACCCTTCTCGCCGCTACAGTGAAATCGGCGCACGCCAAAAGCTCGATCGATCCGACCCATGGAGTCCAAAATGATCAAATACCCCGCCTTCAAAATCGCAGCGATGCACGTTGCGCCGGTGTTCCTCGACTCGGAAGCCACCACCAACAAGGCCTGTTCGTTGATCGAGGAGGCGTTTCGCAACGGCGCGCAGCTCGTCGCCTTCCCGGAAACCTACATTCCAGCCTATCCGGTGTGGTCCGGGCTTCGGTCGCCGGTCTACAATCATGACATGTTCCGCCGCCTCGCGGCGAACGCCATCATGGTGCCCGGCCCGGAAGTCGCGCGACTCTGTGAGACCGCCCGCCGCTGCGGCGTCTTCGTTTCCATCGGCATCAACGAGGGCACGCCGGCGAGCGTGGGCTGCATCTGGAACTCCAACCTGCTCATAGGTGACGACGGCTCGATCATCAATCACCACCGCAAGCTCGTGCCGACGCACTATGAAAAGTTGACGTGGGCGAACGGCGATGGCGCGGGTTTGCGGGTGGTCGAGACGAGACTCGGCCGCATGGGCATGCTGATCTGCGGCGAAAATACCAACCCGCTCGCCCGCTTCACGCAAATGGCGCAGGGCGAGCAGGTCCATGTCTCAACCTGGCCGCCGATCTATCCCTATAAGGACCCGAAGGAGGGCGAAAATTATCCGCTCAACGAATCAATCTATATCCGCGTGCGTTCGTATTCGTTCGAGGCGAAGAACTTCAATATCGCGGTGGCAAGCTTCATGGACAAACCCATGCGTGACGAGCTGGTAAAGCTGCACGTCGATGCCGATCGGTTGCTGGAGGCGAGCACAAGAGGCGTCAGCATGGTGACCGGCCCGAACGGCGAAATTCTCGGCCAACCGATGTCGCACGAAGAAGGCATTCTCTACGTCGACATAGATCTCGCCGACTGCGTGGAGCCGAAGCAGGTTCACGACATCATCGGCTACTACAACCGGTTCGATGTCTTCAAGCTCACGGTCAACCGCTCCGCCAACCGGCCAATTTCCTTCGAGGCCGATGTGGTCGAGCGTGAAGGGCACGCCAGACGCACGGGCGAGCCGAGCCATAGGGGCGCATTCTCCGACTCGTCGGCTCTGAGGTTCGAGTAAGCGTCGGTTACAAACTCTCCCGGCGCGGACAGGCTTGCGTTTCGGGGAACGCGCCGCGATGCGCAGACATGGGAGAACCCAGTAATGATCACCGACATTCATTGTCATTTCGTGCCGGACGAATTCTTCCGCTTCGCACGCGCGAAAAATGAGTTTGGGATTACCACGAAGCGCTGCGAGGGCGATGACATCGACCTCGACATCCGTGGCATGCATTTCGGATTGAACAAGACATTCTTTGAAATGCCGCGCCAGCTCGAGCGCATGCGGCAGGCAGGTGTTGAGCGCGCGATCCTGTCGCTGGCCACCCCGTTCATTGATTATCACCTCGACGCAAAGATCGCGGTGGCGGCGGCGCGCGTATTCAACGATGCGCTTGCTGCCGAGATCGGCAGCGACAGGCATCGTTTCGGCGCTTGGGCTTTCCTGCCGATGCAAGACCCCGCTGCTGCGGCGCTGGAACTACACCGTTGCGTGCGGGAGCACGGATTTATCGGCGGGCACGTTGCTTCGAACGTGCGAGGCATTTATCTGCACGACCCGCAATTTCACCCGATCTACCAGGCTGCGCTCGACGCGGACGTGCCACTATTCGTGCACCCCGCTGACCCACCCGCCAAGGAACGCACCCAGGAGTACGAGCTGACCGTCGTGGCCGGATACCTTTTCGACAGCACTATCAATATTCTGAAGTTGGTCTGCTCCGGTTTCCTCGATCAGTGGCCGCGGCTCAAGCTTGTCTGTGCTCACGCGGGCGCGTTCAGTCTAATTCTCCGCGCGCGCATGCAACGGGAGGTCGATACTAACGCTCAACTTCTGCAGGTGTTGAAAGCGCCGATCGGCGATTACCTGCGCCGGCTTTACTTCGACACCATCTGTTTCGAGCCTGCCATTCTTCGCTATGCCGCCGGCGTGGTACCAGTCGGCCATCTGCTGCTGGGCAGCGATGCTCCATTCCCGCTCGGTGAGCCGCATCCCGTTCAGTTCGTGCGCGACAGCTTGCCCGCCGATCAGGCGAACGCCATTCTGAACCGCAATTTCGATCACCTGCTCGGGGCGTGACGTGGACATCCGCCGCATCGTTATCGTGAAGGATTGCTTCTATGCGGAAGGCGGGCTTGCGGCGATCGCGCCGGTTACGCGCGTTGCCGCTTGTGCAGTCATTGCCAATCCGCTGGCGGGACAAGCGACGGATGATCTCGGCGTTCTGATCCCGCTCGGCGCCGAGTTGGGCGAACGGCTGATCGGTGAGGCGCTGCCGCTTCTGCCGGGGCCGCCGATTTCCTATGGCAAGGCGGCGATCGTCGGCGTGGCCGGCGACATCGAACACGCCGCCGCGCTATTGCATCCGCGGATGGGCAAGCCGATGCGCCAAGCAATCGGCGGCGGAGAGGCGATCATCCCCTCGAATGTCAAGATCGGCGCGGCGGGCGCAAGCATCGACGTGCCCTTGGGCCACAAGGATGACGTCTGGTCGTTCGATCAGATCGACACCATCAGCGTGACGGTGCCCGGAGCCCCACGGCCTGGTGAGATCGTCGTCGTGGTCGCCGTAGCGGATGGGGGCCGGCCGCGGCCGCGAGTGTCCAAATCCGGCGCGGTGCCGCCGGCGCCGCCTGCCGCTTCGTAACGGATGGTGTATCTCTCAGGCCACGTTGAGCTTACGGCCTTCCCCGATCTTCTTCTTGAAAGTGGGATTGTCGAGCACCCAGCCGAGGCAGCGTGCGAAGTTTTGCAGTCCGAGCACGTGCAGATCTTCGCCATACATGCTGGCGACGCATTCCGACAGCACAACGACTCGGTAATTCTTGTTGAAGGCGGTAAATCCTGTGTTGAGCACGCAAGTGTTCGTGTTAATGCCCATTAAGATCACGTTCTTCGCACCTACGTTCTCAAGCAACATATCGAGATCAGTGCCGTAGAAGCAGTCGAGTCGCGTGTTGTTGTGGATTAAGAAGTCGCCGGTCTTGAACAGCTCGGGAAAGATCTCGGTGCCGCGGCTGCCTTGAATATTGTGATGTGTCACCGTGCTCGATCGACCTGGGGTCAGGCGATCCTCCGATTCGCGAATTTCAGCGACCGCGCGCCAAAACGGCTGGGTCATGCTTTCGCTACCGAGGCCAGGCACCATGCGATAGGTCAAAATCACATGGATGACGGGGATATGAAATCCACGGGCGAAGTCCAGTGCGTCGCGAGCGGCTGCGATAACGCGCGCTGCGTCCTCCGGCCTTGTGGGCATCGTCGCCACTTCCATATCCAAATGGCCGCGGTGCATGTCGACCGTAACAATTGCCGTTTGTCGCGGGTCCAGTACGAGCAGCTGCTCGAGCTTGGTCATCATGTCGGTGCGATCAGTAATTTCGACGGTGGCCATCGAGTCTCCCCACGCGGCATTAGCTTGTGCGTCACATTTGTTGACTCAAAATTTGCAATGTCAATGATGCATCATCAGCTATCGGCGACAATGGCGGCTTTCGGCGGATCATGTCCGCGGCCTTCTCCGCAATCATGATGACCGGCGCATTGATGTTGCCCCCGACCAGGTCGGGAAAAACCGACGCGTCGACCACGCGCAAGCCATCCACCCCGATCACACGCAACTCGGAATCGACCACGGCCGTCTGGTCGGAAACGGCCCCCATCCGGCACGTCCCTGCCGGATGATGCACGGTCACCGCGGTCTTGCGCGTATATGCCTCGAGCTGCGCGTCGGTCTTAACGTCGGCGCCCGGGCCGATTTCCGCGGCGATGAACGGCGCGAGCGCACGGCGGCGGGCCAGATCGCGGAAGATCGCGATGCCGTTGCGCAGTTTCTTCCAGTCGTTCGCCGTCGAGAGCAAGGGTTGGAAAATGCGCGGATGCGCGAGCGGATCGGCGGATGCAAGCGTGACCTCGCCGCGGCTTTCGGGCCGCAGCAGCACGATGCGGCAGGCAAAACTGTCGGCAAACGGCGCCTTGAACGGCGGCAGATAGGGCGATGCCAGCAACGAGCCGGAGATGAAGAGAAGTTGGATGTCGGGGATCGGTTCGCTCGCCTCGCTCTTCACGAAAGCCGTGATCCCGCCGGGGAGATCGGTGGTAAAGCCCCGACCGAACACGAAGCCCTTGATCAGCCCAAGCGCCATCCGGTCGAGGCGCATGTTGCGCAACAGCGGGCTGTCATCGCAGCGGCCATAGATCAGCAAGGCAGCCGCATGGTCCTGCAGGTTCTTGCCGACGCCGGGAAGATGCACTCTTCCCGCAATGCCGCACGCGCGCAGTGCGTCTGCGTCACCGATGCCGGACAGCATTAAGAGCTGCGGGGAATTGATCGAGCCGCCGCACAGAATCACCTCGCGGCTCGCCTCGACCACATGCTTCTCACCATCCTTGAGGTACTCGACGCCGACGGCGCGCGATCCCGCGAGCACGACGCGGGTGACATGCGCGTTGACCGTCACGCTGAGATTGTCGCGGCTCAAAACCGGGTGCAGATAGGCGGTGGCCGCGCTTTCGCGCCAGCCATTGCGTATGGTCACCTGTATGCGCGCGAAGCCATCCTGTTGCGCGCCGTTGTAATCGTCGTTGAACGCGTAACCGGCCGCCTGCGCAGCCTCCAAATAGGCATCGACGAGCGG
>CBFGVM010000068.1:0-13577 GCA_965652015.1 uncultured Alphaproteobacteria bacterium | reverse complement strand
GCGGAGAGGCGCACCACGTTGATGGTGCCAGCGTATTCCGGCGAGCCGGAATAATAGGCAGCCACCGTGCCGACTTTCGCGGCACGATTCCAATGCCCGAGGGCGATGTAGTCGGCGGCCGCCGCCTTGAGATCGTCATCACCGATGAGCCACGACGGGCGCAGCCTAGCGGTTCGATCCGGCACCGGAACATAATGGCCATGTGCGACCGCAATCTGCCAACGCGTTGAGCGCGGCCGTAGCCGCTCGAACGGCATCATATCGCCATAGTCGCGATGAGCGCGGCCCCAAATCTCTAGATCGATATCGGCGAAGCTAACCGCCTCCTCGTGGGTTATGCCGAGGACATGGAGATTGTCGAGCCTCGCCAAGGCCTGATGGTGGTAGACCGCATCCGCGACGACGGGATCGTGGTTGCCGGGCAACAGCACCACAGGCAACCCGGCCGCCGAAATGAGCGCGGCGGCCCGTTCGAGCAAGACCGGCGGCACGCGATGGCAATCGAAGGTATCGCCCGCAAGCACCACGATGTCCGCCCCGGCGCTGCGGGCCGCACTCAGCACGCTCGACAGCCCTGCCGCGCCGTCGCCTCCATGCAGCCGTGCAGTGTAGTCATGATCCATATGCAGGTCGGAGCTGTGAACGACCACGATGTCACGTGCGGGCAGCATGATCGTCCAACATAAGGATACCGGCCTGCTTGGCAATCGAACTCGTGGTTCGAGCCGGAAAGGAGACATCGGCTTGCGCCGGGTCAAAATGCTCCATCCCGGAGCCTGTGTCGTCCAGCGAACATAAGGAAGCGCTCGGTATCTCCCTTAGATTCGGGTCACGAGTTTGCCCAGGTTGGGGTCTCTGTTTGCACCCAAGCCGCGTGATCGGGGAGCGTATCCATGAGTTCCAACAACACTTACCGCGACAACGCGGAAGACTGCTTGCGGATGGCCCAAACCGTAGCAAGCGACGGCGACCGGCCTTTCTGGCTCACCCTTGCGCAGTCATGGCTGCGGCTCGCCGAGCATGCGGCACGCAGCGGCAGCGAAACGCAGACGCAACAGCCTCGCGTCGGCTCGAGCACGCGCTAATCGTTCCAATATCATTTCCGCTCCCGCGCGCATACGCCGCGGACGGATCGCACCTGCGCTCAGCCGGCACTACGTGGCAGCACGTCAGCCACAAGCCCGTGTCGGCGGGGCGCGAGCAATGTCAGTCCACCTTGGCGCCGGATGCTCTCACCACCTCGGCCCATTTCGGAATCTCGGACGTCACATAGGCGCGAAGCTCCTCGGGCGTGCCACCCACCACGTCGACGCCGAGGTCGGTCAAGGCCTTGCGCGCGGACGGATCGTTGACGGTCGCAGCAGTCGCGCGATGCAGCGTGGCGATGACGTCCTTCGGCGTTCCCGCCGGCGCCACGAGCGCATGCCAGGTCGTCGCCTCGAAGCCGGGAAAGCCCGATTCGGCGACGGTCGGGACATCCGGCAGCACCGCCGTCCGCTTCAGCGTCGTAATCGCGAGCGCGCGAATGGCGCCGCTCTGGATATGAGGTATCAGCGGCGACGGCGGATTAAATGCCATCGGCACGTGGCCACCGATAACCGCCTGCAACGCCGGCCCGGTGCCCCGGAACGGCACGTGCGTGATATCGATCTTGGCTTGAAGCTTGAGCAGCTCGCCGGCGAGATGTGCCGGCGTGCCGTTGCCGCCCGAGCCGAAGCTGAGCTTGCCCGGATTAGCCTTGGTATAGGCGATCAACTCGGCGAGCGACGTCGCGGGCACCGATGGATGGGCGTAGAGCACGTTGGTCTGGGTTCCAACCAGACTGATCGGCTCGAAGTCCTTTTCCGGATCGTAGCCGATGTTCTTGTAGAGGCTCACGTTGATTGCGAGCAGGCTGCCGGTTGCGAGCAGCACCGTGTAGCCATCGGGTGCGGCGCGCGCGACGGCGGCGCCGGCGATGCTGCCTCCGGCGCCGGCACGATTCTCGATCACCAACGGCTGTTTGAGGATCTCCTCCATTTTCTTGGTGAGAATGCGCGCCATCACATCGCTCGGCCCGCCCGGCGCAAAGCCGATCATCAGCGTGATCGGCTTGCTCGGATAGTCGCTGGCGCATGCGAGGGGTGCCGCACAGACGAGCGCGGCGCTCGCCAGAAAAACCATGGCTACCTTCATCGTCTCCTCCGCCAACCGCCACGACGAAATCGGTGAGGATGCCGCGGCTATTCGCCGAACCGATCGACTGCTAATCCGGAAGACTAGCACGCTTTTTCTTGGCTGGAGACTCGCTCGTGGCCAGCCAAATTCCGGCGAAGACGGCGAGCAGACCGATAATGAGATTTATCCCGATCGGTTCGCCCAATGTGAGCGCGCCCACGGCCGAGGCGAACACCGGATTGATCGTCATGGTGATGGCGGTCCGCGTCGGCGTCGTGCGCTCGAGCGCGAACACCCAAAGGAAAAAGGCGGCAGCGCCACCGAACACGCCCAGGTAAATTACCGCGATCCATTGCGGACCATCAAAGCTGCTGACGGTCGCATAGCCGTCGCTCAAAGCGGCAATCGCCACGAGGCATACCGAACCAAACCCCATCCCAGCGGTGACATACGCCAACGGGCTCGACCGAATGATGAACGGGCGCGACCACACGTTGTAAAGCGCCATCACCAGTGTGGCACCGATCATGATCAGGTCGCCGCGCCAGGCCCCCGCGGGCGCGTCCGCAAGACCGGTGACGAGCGCGAGCGCAGCTCCCGTCATGGCGATGATCACGCCGACGCTCTTGCGGCTGTCGAGCGCTTCAATTCCAAACGCGGCGCCGACGAGCATGGTCATCAGCGGCAAAGTCGAGAGCGCAAGCGAGCCCCGTGCCGCGGTCGTGTAGCGAAATGCAAGATTGAACAGTACGATGAACAACGCGAAATACATGACGCCAAGCGCGGCCACACCGACCCAATCGCGGCCGCGCGGCCATTTGATCCGGAATGCAAGCGCGATCGGCAATAACAGCACAAATCCGACGCCAAACCGGAACACCCCGAGCGTGACCGGATCAGAGCCGCCGATGGCAAACCGGGTGGCGCCGCCCGCCATTCCGCCGAGCGCGCTCGACGCGATTGCCGCGATCACGCCGACATATTCTTTTCGGAAAGCGCTCATGCGAGGCCAGCTGTCAAGCCGCGTCGATCCACCTCAACAGGGCGATCTTGCCGGCATCACCAAGGAAATCTGACTTATCGGCTTTCAAGCATGACCGACTCACAAAGGCAGATTATCGTGCTTCCTGCCCGGCATCTCCACGCGCTTGCCGCGCAGCATCGCCAGCGCCTTGGCGATGCGCGGGCGCGTCGCACGCGGCATGATCACGTCGTCGATATAGCCGCGCTCGGCGGCGACGAACGGTGAGAGGAAACGATCCTCGTATTCCTTGGTGCGGGCGGCGATCTTCTTGGCATCGCCTATATCGGTGCGGAAAATGATTTCGACCGCACCTTTTGCCCCCATTACGGCGATCTGCGCCGTCGGCCAGGCATAATTCACGTCGCCACCGATGTGCTTCGATGCCATCACGTCGTAGGCGCCGCCGAACGCCTTGCGCGTGATCACGGTGACGAGCGGCACTGTGGCCTGCGAATAGGCGAAGAGGAGCTTTGCTCCGTGGGCGATGAGCGCGCCGTATTCCTGGTTTGTGCCGGGCAAGAATCCCGGCACGTCGACGAAAGTTACGATCGGAATGCCGAACGCGTCGCAGAAGCGCACGAAACGTGCGGCCTTACGTGAGGCGTCGATGTCGAGCACACCGGCCAGCACCATGGGCTGGTTGGCAACGACGCCCACGCTGCGCCCGGCGATGCGGCCGAAGCCGGTGACGATGTTCTTCGCGAACGCTTCTTGCAGTTCGAAGAAATCACCCCCGTCGACGACCTTCAGGATGAGCTCCTTGATGTCGTAGGGCTTGTTCGGATTGTCGGGGACAAGCGTATCGAGCGATTTCTCCTCGCGCTCGAGCTCGTCTTGCGAAGGCCACTCGGGTACGCCCGCCTCGTTATTGGCGGGCAGAAAGTCGAGGAGCCGGCGCATCTGCAGCAGGCATTCGACATCGTTCTCGTAAGAGCCGTCGGCAATGCCGGACTTCGTCGTATGCACCACCGCTCCGCCGAGCTCCTCGGCCGTCACCACCTCGTTGGTGACGGTCTTCACCACGTCGGGACCGGTGACGAACATGTAGCTGGTGTCGCGCACCATGAAGACGAAATCCGTCATCGCCGGCGAATAGACGTCACCTCCCGCGCACGGCCCCATGATGACGGAAATCTGCGGGATGACCCCGGAGGCGATTACGTTGCGCTTGAATACCTCGCCGTAGCCGCCGAGCGCGGCGACGCCTTCCTGGATGCGGGCACCGCCGGCGTCGAACAGGCCGATGATCGGCGCGCGCGCCTTCATCGCCATGTCCTGGATTTTGACGATTTTCTGCGCGTGGGCCTCGGAGAGCGAGCCGCCGAACACCGTAAAATCCTTGGCGAAGGCGAACACGGTGCGCCCGTTGACCGTGCCCCAACCGGTCACGACGCCGTCGCCGGGAATCTTGCTCTTCTCCATGCCGAAATCGGCAGAGCGGTGCTCGACGAACATGTCGAACTCTTCGAACGAGCCCTTGTCCATGAGGAGCTCGAGCCGCTCGCGCGCGGTGAGCTTGCCGCGCTTGTGCTGCGCTTCGATGCGCGCCGGACCGCCACCCGCGCGTGCCCGCACGCGACGCTCTTCGAGCTTCTCGAGAATGTCCTTCATGACCGCGCCTCGCCCCACGCGCCCGACGCAAAATCCATAGCATGTACCACTATTTGAGGGTAAACTTTCCACCGTGTAAGCGTATTCGAGGGGAGCAAAGCATGGCTAAAGGATTCCGCTACAAGGCTTTGTGCTACTGCGCCGGTGTGCTGGTTCTCGCCACGGCGGCGGCGGTCGCGCCCGCGACCGCGCAATTTCCGCCCGCGCCCGAAGACCAGCCGGCGGCAAAAGGTAAAAAGGGTGCCGCGGCGGCGGCCGCTCCCAGCCTCAACGGCAACTGGAGCGGGGAACTCAACCAAGTCGGCAGCCAAAGGCCGTACAAATTCGAGCTCACGATAAACGCTCGGGGAGCGGAGACGAAGTATCCGGATCTCGACTGCACCGGAAAGCTCACCCGCGTCGGATCGTCGAAATCCTACGTGTTCTACGTCGAGGTCATCACCAAGGGCCAAGCCGACAAAGGCGGTCGCTGCCCCGACGGCACCGTCACCGTGGCGCGCCAAGGCGACGATCTCGCGCTCGGGTGGTTCGGCACCGTTCAAGGCACCACCGTCGTTGCCTACGGGACGCTGAAGAAGAAGTAATTGTGCGCGATCCGTCGTGCCCCCGCATAGCGCGGGACCGACGCGCTGCGCCCGCGCCGAGGGGCCTCGGCGCCGAGGTGGCGCCTTAGGCGATCGCTTCCAGCACCGCTGCGGCCGCCCGCATTTCGGAAAAGCGCGCGGCACGGTGCTCGAGCGCAAGCTCGTCGCGACCCCAGAATTGCATATTCCAATCCTCGTCCACGTGCGCGGCCGCCCAGGCGGCCTCGACCGAGAGCGCGCCGTGCGCCAACGCGATGGCAATGAGCGCCGAGCCCGTAAGCGTCGTGATGGTGTGCACGGCACCGAGCCGCCAGGGATGCTTGGGTATGGCGGAACTTGCGGCAGCCAGCGCTTGCGCGGGTTGCGTGACGAAGACAATGCCCTCCGCCAGCAGGAAACGCGCGTCTATCGCTTCGCGCGCCCAGGCGAGCACGGGGTCCCACGCCTTGGCCTGCAGCATAACCAGTCCGGCGGGGCCGCCGGCGCGGTAGAACACGAGATCACAGGCGAGATACCGCTCAACTTCGAGTGCCACCGCCGACGGCGCGGCGATCACGCCGTCGATGATGCTGTTGGCGAGCCGGGTGAGCGGCATCTTGGCCGGATCGACCACGTCGCGCTGCGCGTCCCATTCGGCGGCCAGCTGCTGTGCCAGCGCGCGGGTCGGCGCCGCCAGCGTGCGGCGCGCCGGCGTCTTGACCGGCCGTCCGTCGAGTAGGAGGCGGAATTCGTTCTCGGCGTCCTCGACCTCTGCCCGCTGATAGAACCGGCGCCGCAATTGCGGTCGCATCCCGCGCCGCGCGGCCGCCATCGGATCGAGCGGCTCGTCGGGGAAAATGCTCTCGAACAGGTCACGCATAGAAATCAAGATGGGCAGCGAGCGCCGCGCATTCAATGTCGTAACCCGGAACGATCTTGTTGGACCACGCGCTTTTGCAGATGATGGAGCTCATACGAGCGATGAAGCGAGGGCCAATGAAAGTCGGCGTTTTCGATCACCTGGACCGCAATGAGCGACCCTTGCACGCGTTTTACGAGGAGCGGCTGAAGATCGTCGAAGCCTACGACCGTGGCGGCTTCTATGCGTATCATACCGCCGAGCATCACGCGACGCCGCTCGGTCTTGCCGCCTCGCCCAGCGTTTTTCTCGCCGCGGTCGCTCAGCGCACGCAGCGTCTGCGCTTCGGGCCGCTGGTCTATACCCTTCCACTCCATCATCCGCTGCGAGTAGTCGAGGAAATCTGCATGCTCGACCAGCTCAGCAGAGGGCGCTTCGAGCTGGGAGTCGGTCGCGGCATTTCACCGATCGAGACCGCCTATTTCGGCGTCAATCCCGACCACCGACAGAAGATGTATGTCGAAGCGTTGCAGATCCTTCGCCAAGCGCTGACCGGGCGCACGCTCACGTTTCACGGCGAGTTCTACCACTATGCCGACGTGCCGATCGAGCTCGAGCCGTTCCAAAAGCCGCATCCTCCGTTCTGGGCGGGCGCCGGCACACCCGAGGGAGCGGAGGCCGCCGGTCGCAATGGTTTCAATTTGGTCGCCAATGCGCTCACCTCGCAGATCCGCACCATGACCGATCGCTACCGTGCGGCATTCAAAGGAACGCACACGCCCATGCTGGGGCTTGCTCGTTTCGTGATCATGGGCGAGACCGACGCCGAGGCGCTGACGATTGCGCGCCGCGCCTACCCGCTTTGGCACCGCCATTTCCATCATCTCTTTCGTATGCATGGCACGAGCCCCGCCGGCGGAGATCGGCCGCCACATTTCGATCAGATCAAGGACGGCGGACGCGGGATCGCGGGCTCGCCGGCGAGCGTGGTGCGCATGATCAAGGAGCAGATGGAGGAGGCTGGGACCAATTATTTCGTCGGGCAGTTCGCCTTCGGCGACCTGACGATCTCCGAGGTGTTGCGCACGGTCGATCTGTTCACCCGCGAAGTCATGCCCGTGTTGCGCAAAGCGTGAGGCGGCAAGACGAAACGCGAGCGTTCACAATACCGTGCGAACCTCGCTCAGAAGCCCACCCACCTGCCGCCCAGTGTCAGGTAGGCGACCCTGATCAGGCAGACCCATTCCCTCCCGGCCTCGCTGCTGCCATTTCTCTTGCATTGCACCAATTGGTGCGCGCCGAAAATGCAAATTAGATCAGCATGTTATGGCCCACATGGATGGGTTAGGTTATTGTTATGGAAGCGGTCACTAGCTTTAAACTAAGTTCCCGGCGAACCGGCGCGGTGCGCCTCTCGTTATGATGTAAAGGCCTGTAGTGACGAACGTATCGGTGGAATTTGGAGGGGGCCTCCACTACTATCCCCGCCCGGATTCGGCGAGCCACAAGCCGAAGCGGGCACAGACCGGCCGACGCTCGTTCGGGCACGGTTTACAACAGACGCGCGGTCCACGCGTGCGCGCAGAGGCGTAGATGAAACCTACCGACATTTCGAGGCCGGACTACTTCCATAAGGTTGTGGATTGTCAGTGGGCATGTCCGGCGCACACGCCGGTCCCCGAATATATCCGCTTGATCGCCGCGGGCCGCTATAGCGATGCCTACATGGTCAATTGGAAGTCCAACGTCTTCCCCGGAATTCTCGGACGCACTTGCGACCGGCCCTGCGAGCCGGCCTGCCGGCGCGTGCGGGTGGAGAACGAACCGGTGGCGATTTGCCGCCTCAAACGCGTCGCCGCCGACTTCAAGGACGACATCCGCGACCGCCTGCCCAAGCCGAGCACCGTCAAGAACGGCAAGCGCATTGCGCTAGTGGGCGGCGGCCCCGCCTCGCTCACGGTCGCGCGCGACCTCGCCCCGCTCGGCTATCACTGCGTCATATTCGATCAAGATCCAAACCCGGGCGGTATGATCCGCACGCAGATCCCGCGCTTCCGCTTGCCCGAGTCCATCATCGACGAGGAATGCGATTACATCCTCAACCTCGGCATCGAATTTTACGGCAGCAGGCGCGTCGACAGCCTCAAGGCGCTGCTGGCAGAGGGTTGGGATGCGGTGTTCGTCGGGTGCGGCGCGCCGCGCGGGCGTGACCTCGAGATTCCCGGCCGCAAGGAAGCGGCGGCGAACATCCACATCGGCATCGATTGGCTCTCCTCGGTCTCCTTCGGCCACATCAACAAGATCGGCAAGCGTGTCATCGTGCTCGGCGGCGGCAATACGGCCATGGACTGCTGCCGCTCCTCGCGCCGGCTCGGCGGCGAGGACGTCAAGGTGATCGTCCGTTCGGGATTCCAGGAAATGAAAGCGTCCCCCTGGGAAAAGGAGGACGCCATGCACGAGGACATTCCCATCCTCAACTTCCTAGTGCCGAAAGAATTCACGCACGAGAACGGCCGCCTCACCGGCGTGCTGTTTGAGAAAGTAAAGGCCGAATACGACGCCAATGGCCGTCGCAACCTCGTTCCCACCGGCGAGCCGGCTCAGCACTTCCCTTGCGACGACGTGCTGGTTGCGGTCGGCCAGGAGAACGCTTTCCCTTGGATCGAGCGCGACATCGGTATCGAGTTCGACAAGTGGGACATGCCGAAGGTCGATGCCCAGACCATGGCATCCAGCCACCCGCGCGTGTTCTTCGGCGGCGATGCCGCCTTCGGCCCGAAGAACATCATTTGGGCGGTCGCCCACGGCCACGACGCCGCCTTGTCGATCGACAAGCTGTGCTCGGGCTCCGACATCAACGACCGTCCTCTCCCGATGGTCGATATTGTCAGCCAGAAGATGGGGCTCCACGAGTGGAGCTACGACAACGACATCGCCCCCGACCGGCGCTACCGCGTACCATTGCGCGACAAGGTGGTGGCGTTGCGCGACATCAAGACCGAAGTCGAACTGGGCTACGACCCGGACCTCGCCCTCAAGGAGGCGCACCGTTGCCTCAATTGCGACGTGCAGACCGTGTTCACCTCCTCGCTCTGCATCGAATGCGACGCCTGTGTGGACATCTGTCCGATGGACTGCATCACGTTCACTGAAAACGGCGAGGAAGCCGATTTGCGAACGCGACTGAGGGCGCCCGCCAAGAATCTGACCCAGGACCTCTACGTCGCCAACGATCTCAAGACCGGCCGCGTCATGGTGAAGGACGAGGATGTCTGCCTGCACTGTGGATTGTGCGCGGAACGCTGTCCCACCGGCGCTTGGGACATGAAAAAATATCTCATCGACATGACGCACGCGAATGACAAATGCCAAGTAGCAGCCCGATCAGCAGCGTAAACGACTTCGTCGTCCGGTTCGCCAACGTCAACGGCTCTGGCTCCGCCAGCGCCAACGAGCTGTTCGCCCGCTCGGTGCTGCGTATGGGCGTCCCCGTTGCGCCCCGCAACATCTTTCCGTCCAACATCCAAGGCCTGCCGACTTGGTACGAGGTGCGCATCTCAGAGGCCGGCCACCTTGGCGCGCGCGGGGGCACCGATCTCATGGTGGCGATGAACCCGCAGACCTGGGACAAGGACATCGCGGGAATCGAGGCGGGCGGATACCTGCTCTACGATTCCACCAAACCGATGCCGAAGTCCAAGTTCCGCGAGGATATCACGGTGATTGGCGTGCCGCTCACCGCGATTTGCAATCGCGAGTACAGCGACCCGCGCCAGCGTCAACTGTTCAAGAACATCATGTATCTCGGAGCGCTCTGTGCGCTGCTCGATATGGACATCGAGGCGACCGAGCAGCTCGTGCGCGAGCAGTTCAAGTCGAAGGAAAAGCTGATCGACGCGAACCTGCACGCGCTCCATCTCGGGCGCGACTGGACGGTGCAGAACCTGCAGTGCCCGATCGGCTTGCGCTTGCGCCGTGCCAAGGCGGTCGGCGACCGCATTTTCATCGAGGGCAACTCGGCCGCAGCGCTGGGCGCCCTCTATGGCGGGGCGACGGTGTGCGCCTGGTATCCGATCACGCCTTCGTCCTCGCTCGCCGATGCATTCACCAGTCATTGCCGGCGGCTGCGGATCGATGCGGCGAGCAAGAAGAGCAAGTTCGCGATTGTGCAGGCGGAGGACGAACTGGCATCGATCGGCATGGTCATCGGCGCGGCCTGGAACGGAGCGCGGGCCTTCACCGCCACCTCGGGTCCCGGCATTTCGCTGATGCAGGAGTTTCTCGGACTGGCGTACTTCGCCGAAATTCCCGCGGTGATATTCGACGTGCAACGCGCCGGCCCATCGACCGGCATGCCGACGCGTACCCAGCAATGCGATCTGACCTCCTGCGCCTACGCCTCGCATGGCGACACCAAGCATGTCCTGCTGTTCCCGGAAGACCCAGCCGAGGCCTTCGAGTTTGCGGCGGACGCTTTCGATCTCGCCGACCGCCTGCAGACGCCGATCTTCGTCATGCTCGATCTCGACATCGGCATGAACCACCGCCTGTGCCGGCCGCTGACCTGGGACGACAGCCGCAAGTACGATCGCGGCAAGGTGATGACCGCCGCCGATCTCGATGCCGGCAAGGATTTCGGCCGCTATCTCGATGTCGACGGCGACGGCATTCCCTACCGCACCTATCCGGGCACGCATCCGACCAAGGGCTCGTTCTTCACCCGCGGCACGTCGCGCGACCGCTATGCGCGCTACACCGAGGAGGGCGCCCCTTATGCCGACAACATGCAGCGGCTGCTGCGCAAATTCGAAACCGCCAAGGACCTCGTTCCGCGCCCGCTGCAGGCGAATGCCGCCAAACCCACAAAATACGGCGTGATCTACTACGGCTCGACGTCGCCGGCGATGGACGAGGCAATCCACATGATCGAGGCGCGCGGCCATTCGCTCAACCGGCTGCGCGTGCGTGCCTTTCCGTTCCACTCGAGCGTGACCAGCTTCGTCGCCGACCACGACTTCGTGTTCGTCGTCGAGCAGAACCGCGATGCGCAACTGCGCTCGCTCATTGTCAACGAATGCAGCATCGATCCCGTGCGCTTGGTGCCGATCCTGCATTACGACGGCACGCCGATCACGGCGCGTTTCATATCGCGCGCGATCGGCGATCATCTCGACGCGCTCAAGGTCACCCCCTTGCGCAAGGTGGTGTCGTGAGCGCGCGAACGGACCCAGGACCATGACCTACATCACCAAACCAAAATTTCATCACCCGGCCCTACCGAAGAATGCGCTCGGCTACACCCACCGCGACTATGAAGGTTCGGTATCCACGCTGTGCGCCGGCTGCGGCCACGACTCCATCTCTGCGGCGATCATCGAGGCTTGTTTCGAGCTCGATATCGAGCCGCATCGAGTAGCCAAGCTCTCCGGCATCGGCTGCTCCTCGAAGACCCCGACCTATTTTCTCGGCAACTCCCACGGCTTCAATTCCGTGCACGGGCGCATGCCTTCCGTGCTCACCGGCGCGAACCTGGCCAATCGCGACCTCATCTATCTGGGCGTATCGGGCGACGGCGATTCCGCTTCGATCGGATTGGGTCAGTTCGCGCACGCGCTGCGCCGCGGTGTCAACATGGTCTATATCGTCGAAAACAACGGCGTGTACGGCCTCACCAAAGGGCAGTTTTCGGCCACCGCCGACCGCGGATCGAAATCCAAGCGTGGCGTAACCAACACCGACAATTCCATCGACCTCGTCGCGCTGGCGCTGCTGCTCGGCGCCACCTTCGTCGCCCGCTCGTTCTCCGGCGACAAGGAGCAGATGGTGCCGCTGATCAAGGCCGCCATCGAGCACGAAGGCGCCGCCTTCATCGACATCATTTCCCCATGTGTCGCGTTCAACAATCACATGGGCTCCACCAAGAGCTTCGATTACGTGCGCGAGCACAACGAGGCAGTGAACCGGCTCGACTTCATCACCGGGCGCGCGCCGATCACGGTCGCCTACGAACCAGGCGCGGTCGAGGTCGTCGAGCAGCACGACGGCTCGAAGCTCGCGCTCAAGAAGGTCGCCGCCGATTACGACCCGAACGACCGGCTCGGCGCCATGAACTTCCTGCAGCGGCATGCCGCCGTCGGCCAGATCGTCACCGGACTGCTCTACGTCGATCCCGAGCCGGAAGACCTGCACCGCAATTTCAACACCGTCGAAGCGCCGCTCAATTCTCTCGCGGAAGCCGACCTGTGCCCGGGCTCGGCAATGCTCGATAAGATCAATTTCAGCCTGCGCTAAGCAGCCCCGATTTGGATAGCCGCACATGCACAGGTGAGGGCCGATAGTGCCTCGCTTTCACTGAGGCACTACTGATCGCATGGCAAACTCCACTCATTGCCGCGAAAGCGGACTATCTCCGTACGACAGGTATCAAACCTCAGCTCCCGAACGGGATCGTCAGTTCCGTCTCGTTCGTGTCCACCACGAACACCGCGAGGAGCTTGGCCGGCTTCGTCTTGCTGGCATTGGCGCTGACGCCGTGGCGGTCGCCGGGCAGCTCGGAGAAGCTCTGTCCGGCCTTGTAGGTCGTCGCCGGTCCGTCGTTGACCTGACTGCGGATCGCGCCCGCAAGCACGGTCGCGTAGATGAAGGCGGATTTGGCATGCGTGTGGCCAGGTGAGTAGCCGCCCGGCCCGTATTCGACGAGCACGCCCTTGATGCTCTTGCCGGGAACGTTCGGCAGCTCGTGCTGGTAGACGAGGGTCACCTTGGCGTTCTTCGACTTCGGCACATCCGCGAGGACGCTGCCGAACGGCAGGGTGGCGATGAGCAGCGAAAAGACGATGCGTTTCATGCAGGACCTATCCTTGAGTTGGCCAATGCGGGATCAGGCTCTTGCCTGTGAGCGGCGGAGCCATTCGTCGAAACCGATGCGGCCGAGGCGCGCTTCGCCCAACGGCACGAGCGAGTGCTCCTCGACCCGGCCGCCAAAGTATCGGGCCTCGGGGTCGCTCACGACCTCACGCGGGTCGCCGACTGCCTTCAGATAGCGGGCGACGATTTCGTTGAACGGTGCTCGCTCCGGGCCGGCGATCTCGACGATGCCGTTGCGCGGCGGCGCGAGCGCCACATCGGCAACGTTGGCAGCGACATCATCCGCCGCGATGGGCTGGAACAGGCCGGGCGAAACCCTGACTACGTTCCCATCCGCACTTGAAGCGGCGATGGCGCCGAGGAATTCCAGGAACTGGGTCGAGCGGATGATGGTGTAGGGGATGCCGGAGGCCTCGATCAGCTTCTCTTGCGCGACCTTGGCGCGGAAATAACCATTGTCGGGCGTCCGGTCGATTCCGACGATGGACAGCGCGAT
>CBFGVM010000067.1:0-13663 GCA_965652015.1 uncultured Alphaproteobacteria bacterium | reverse complement strand
CGCTTTATCCGCTGCTGCTCGCGGGGGTTCAGCATGTGTTCGGCGACGCCCCCCGGGCGGTCGCGCTCATTCAGGCGGTGATCGATGCCGCAACCTGCGCCCTTATCGCCGCGCTTGGCGCTCTGATCTCCCCGCGCGTCGGATTGATCGCCGGGATTCTTGCCGCCGTGTCGGTGACACTCATCGTGTTCAGCACCCAAATCCTCACCGATTCGCTGTTTCTTTTCTTCTTCACGCTGATGCTGCTCACCGGCGCGCATTTTCTGCGGCGGCCGACGATCAGGCTCGCCGTCGGCGCCGGTCTCGCCGGCGGGCTTGCTCTCGCCACACGCCCCGCGGTCGCGATGTTGCTGGCCGCAGCGGTGCCGGTCGTCTTCGCCGTCGTATGGGTGCAGCGCCGCACCCTTGTGCCGGCGATAGCAGCCGCCATCGCGTTCGGCATCGCCGTCGCGGCGCCCATCTCCCCGATCCTCCTGCGCAATGCCGTCCAATACGGCAGCTACGGCATCACGTCGCAGAGCGGAGACTATTTGGCCTTCTGGATCGTCCCGTTGGTGACCGAGCGTGCCGCCGGGATCCCCTATCAAACGACATTCGAGCGGATGGAAACTCGCTATCGGCAGGCATCCAGCGCAGAAGCGAACCCGTTTCGCCGCTCCGCCATAGCCTCGCGTCTTGCGCGCGATGAGATGGCCCGTTTGCCGCTCGCGGATTTCGCCAAGGCTTGGGTCGAAGGCATGGTGATCAATCTCGCAGCACCCGCTCTGCTTTCCGACCCGCGCGTGCGCGCCCTGCCCAAGCCCAGCTTCTACAACACGCCGGGGGGCAGCCTCTGGCAGAAGGCGCGGAATTATCTGTTCGATGATCCCGGACGTTACCAGCTCTTGCTGATCCTCGGGCTCATTGCGACGCTGCCTTTCCTCGCGCTCGAAGGGATCGGCTTTGTCATGCTCGCGCGGACGACGCCATGGGCGGCGGTCTTCGCAGCCGGCGTCCTCGCCTATTTCCTGTTGCTCAACGGGCCGATCGCTGCGCCCAAATATCGGCTGCCCATGGAGCCGGTGCTCATCCTGCTCGCGGCGATTCCCCTGGCACGAGTCGCGGAACGGAAGACTACTTGATCCGTTCCAGAATGCTCACGTAGTTCGCGACCGCGGTGCCGCCCATATTGAAGATGCCGCCGAGGCTCGCATTCCTGACCTGCATATCGCCGGCCGTCCCCATGAGCTGCATGGAGGTGAGCGCGTGCATCGATACTCCGGTCGCGCCGATCGGATGACCCTTGGCCTTGAGCCCGCCGGAAGGGTTGACCGGCAACCGCCCGTTCTTCTCCGTGAGGCCTTCCGCGACGGCGCGCGCGCCCTGCCCTTCCGGCACCAGGCCCATCGCCTCGTATTCCATCAGTTCGGCGATGGTGAAGCAGTCGTGGGTCTCGACGAAGGAAAGATTACCGAGCGTGACACCCGCGCTCGCCAAAGCGCGAGTCCAAGCGTGGGTGCAGCCTTCGAGCTTGAGCACGTCGCGCTTCGACATCGGCAGATAATCCTGCACGTGCTCGGCGGCGCGGAAGGCGATCGCCTTGCCGAGCTTCAGTGCGGTTGCCACATCCGCCAAGACGACGGCAGCGGCGCCGTCGGAGACGAGCGAGCAGTCCGTGCGCTTGAGCGGGCCCGCCACGCGCGGATTCTTTTCGCTCTCGGTGCGGCAGAACTCGTAGCCTAGATCTTTTCGAATCTGGGCATAAGGATTGGCGACGCCATTCTTGTGGTTCTTGGCGGCAATGCGCGCGAGCGCGTCGGATTGATCGCCCCAACGCTGGAAGTAGCGCGCGGCGATCTGGCCGAAAATACCGGCGAAGCCGCCGTCGATATCGGCTTCCTCACGCACATACGATGCCTTGAGCAGGTTGCGCCCGATTTCGGCAGCCGGCGTCGTGGTCATCTGTTCGGCGCCGACCACCAGCACGATGCGAGCGGCCCCGGCGGCGATCGCCTTGAGGCCCTGATGCACAGCGGCCGAGCCGGTCGCACAGGCATTCTCCACCCGGCTCGCAGGTTTGAAGCGCAGGTCCGGCGACGCTTGAAGCACCAATGCGGCGGTAAAGTCCTGGCCGGAGAAGCCGGCATTGAAATGTCCGAGCACGATCTCGTCGACGTCGCGGGCGGCGACCCCGGCGTCGGCGAGGGCCTCGCTCGCAACTCGAACGATCAGACTCTCGACGGTTTCGTTCTCGAGCCGCCCAAAAGGCGTATGCGCCCAGCCAACGATGCATGCCGTCACGGCGGCCTCCTGTCTATTTCGAGCCTATATGCCATTTACGGACATTGGAGCGGACAACTTTCCCGCAACGGCCTAACCTGCCGAACTTTAGACGTTTTCTCTTATCATGAACGGCCGCCAGGGGCATCAGCGCAGCATCGTCGGCGCCGGCTTTTGCCTTTGATCCATCGTGGGCGTAGACCTTTTCCCCTGTGGAGCGTTTCCCGAGGCCGCCAAGCACCGAACCCGAGCTGTGATGTCTTCGACCCGATCTTTCGTTGCGCGAACGCTGATGTGGGTGGGCGTCGGCTGCGCCGCAACCGGGCTCACGATGAGCCCGGCAAGCGCCGAAGCGCTGCTCGTGATCGACTCGGAGAGCGGCAAAGTTCTCTATGCCCAGAACGCGGGCTATCCCTGGTATCCCGCCTCCGTCACCAAGCTCATGACCGCTTATGTGACGCTCCGCGCGGTCAAGGAGGGGCGCCTCAACCTCGACACGCCGCTCGTCGTTTCTGCGAACGCGGCGTCGCAGTCGCCGGTGAAGATGGGATTCGGCGTCGGCACGGTGGTCACTGTCGACAACGCGCTGAAGATGTTGATGGTGAAATCGGCAAACGACATGGCGGTCGTGCTCGCCGAAGGCGTCGCCGGCTCGGTCGAGAACTTCGCCGACGACATGAACGCCAACGCGCGGCGCCTCGGCATGATCCAATCAAGCTTCGTCAATCCGAACGGTCTGCCGGCCGACGACCAGGTTTCCTCCGCGCGCGACCTCGCCATTCTGGCGCGTGCGCTCATCCGCGAACTGCCGGAATACGATTACTATTGGCATCTTCCCGGCATTCGCATGGGAAAGATGGTGCGGTGGAACTATAACACCCTGATCGGCCGCTATCCCGGCGCCGACGGCATGAAGACCGGTTTCATCTGCTCCTCCGGTTTCAACCTCGTCGCCTCCGCGACGCGCAACGGCAGGCGGCTCATCGCCGTGGTGCTCGGCGCTCCTTCCTCCGCAGCGCGCGCGATGAAAGCGGCGCAGCTGCTCGAGCGCGGCTTCAACAGTGCCAGCGGACTGTCCTGGTTCGTGGCGCCATATGGGACGGTCGAATCGCTGCAGCCGGTCGCAGCCGCCCCGCCCAATCTGCGCGATGCAATGTGCGGACCGCATCGCAAGCGGCCGGCCACCGAGGACGAGGACGACCTGGTCGCGAATAATCCCGAGTCTCCCTACGCGGTGTTCCTCGCAAGTTTGCGTCCGGCCAAGGCAAAGGGCGCCGCGCCGCTGCAACAGATGGGCGAGCCGGTGCTCGTCTATACCGGCACCAAGCCGCCGGCACCGGGATCGCAAGCTGCGAGCGACCCGAATCCGGAAAAGAAGAAGACGGTCACGATCAAGCCGGCCGCAGCCAAAGACAAAGACGCAGCGGCGGCGGCGACCGCCCCCGCGGTGAAGCCGAAGCGCAAACCTCCGGCGGAGAAGGATAGTGCGGCCTCGACCACCGCCGCCGCCTCCGGTGACACGGCCGCTGCGAAGCCGAAACCCAAAGTGGCCGCACCCAAGGACGCCAGCAAGGACGCGACCGCCGCTGCTGCCGGCGACGGAACGGCCGCAAAGCCAAAACCAAAAAAGCCTGAATCGCCGCCTCCGCCCATGGCGATCATCCCGGCGACCCAGCAGAGCTCGCAGACGAGGTAGGCCCGGGCCGCCAAAAGCGTCTCATGGCACGCCGCCCGGATAGCAGGTGCCACGGCCAGACGAGCCCGCGTTGCGACGCTCTGTCCGCTGAGCGCTCTTGCCACCTCACGCCCGGTGCTCGATGTTGCGCGCGGCGCGGCGAGCAGCGGTAAGCATTGGACCAGCGATGGGATTGATCGATCGGCTGAGGGCAGACGTGACCTGCCTCAGGGGCGCCTTGCGCACCCTGAAGCTGACCACGCCGATCGCCAAGAATCCGACTCGGGTCTTTCCGCAAGTCATCCTCGAGCTTGCCGACAAATACGGCGACGCGCCGGCGCTCTTGTCGGACCGCGAGCGCTTCAGCTACCGCGAACTGGCCGCGCGCTGCAACCGCTATGCGCGCTGGGCCCTGACGCAAAATTTTCGCAAGGGCGACACGGTTTGTCTCATGATGCCGGGCCGGCCGGAATTCGTCGCCGCGTGGATCGGCATCACCCGCGTCGGCGGCGTGGTCGCCCTCATCAATACTCACCTCACCGGAACGGCGCTGGCCTATTGCATCAACGTGGTGAGCCCAAAGCACATCATCGTCGCTGCGGAATTGTTCGAATCACTGCAAAGCGCGCGCGGGCAGATCACGGGCGAGCCCAAGGTCTGGGTGCACGGTGAAGCCGACGCAAATTTCCCCCGGATCGACCGCGAGGTCGACATCCTTCCCGGCGAAGACCTCGCGGCCGCAGACCTTCCCATGCTCACGATCGAGGATCGCGCGCTTTACATTTATACGTCGGGAACAACCGGCCTGCCGAAGGCCGCCAACATCAACCACTATCGGGTGATGCTGGCGAGCTACGCGTTCGCCGGCGTGATGGACACGCGCAGCAGCGACCGCATGTATGATTGCCTGCCGCTTTATCATACTGCCGGCGGCGTGGTCGCCACGGGTGCGCTCCTGGTCAACGGCGGGTCGGTGGTGATCCGGGATAAATTCTCCGCGCGCGAATTCTGGGACGATATCGTGCGCTGGGATTGTACCTGCTTTCAGTATATCGGCGAGCTTTGCCGTTATCTCCTCAACTCGCCGCCCAACCCGAATGAGCACAAGCATCACCTGCGCTTGGCCTGCGGCAACGGCTTGCGTCCCGACGTGTGGCCGCAATTCAAGCGCCGCTTTCAAATCCCGCAAATCATCGAGTTCTACGCCGCAACCGAAGGCAACGTCTCGTTGTTCAACTTCGACGGCAAGGAGGGCGCGGTCGGCCGGCTCCCCTGGTGGCTTGCAAGGCGCTTCCCGATCAAAGTCGTGCGCTTTGATCCCGAATCCCAGCAGCCGATTCGTGACAACCGGGGTTTCTGCATCGAGTGCCAAGTCGACGAGCCTGGCGAAGTCATCGGCAAAATCATCAAGCATGCATCGAAGCCCGGCCAACGGTTCGAGGGCTATGCGAGCGAGATCGATACCGGCAGGAAGATCCTGCATGACGTGTTCGAAAAGGGCGACCTCTGGTTCCGAACCGGCGATTTGATGCGCAAGGACAAGCACGGCTACTTCTATTTCATCGACCGCGTCGGCGACACTTTCCGCTGGAAGGGCGAGAACGTCTCGACCACCGAGGTCGAGGAGGCCATGGGACGCTTCGACGGCATTCTCGAGAGCAATGTTTACGGCGTTCAGATTGCCGGCCGGGACGGGCGCGCCGGCATGGCCACGATCGTCGCCAGGGACAACCTCAACTTGACGGCGCTGCGCGATCACATCGCACAGCAGCTGCCCGAATATGCGCGGCCGGTGTTTTTGCGCATACGCAAGGACAACGATCTCACCACGACATTCAAGCAGAAGAAAATCAACTTGCTGAAGGACGGCTTCGATCCCGGCCGCACCAACGATCCGATCTATTTCAACGATCCGCAACGCAACGCTTTCGTGCGTCTCGACCCCGCACTCCACGAGCAGATCAATTCCGGACGGGTGCGGCTATGACTGGCGAGCCCGGCGCCACCGAGGTGATCGGACCCATGGATGTGCTGGCGTTCTGGCGCGCGGCGGGTCCGGACCAATGGTTCGAAAGGAACGCAGCGTTCGATTCCGAGATCAAACGCCGTTTCCTCTCCGTCTGGCGGGGCGCCGAGGAGGGCAAGCTCGCGCACTGGGAGGAGACGCCGGAGGGGACGCTGGCGCTCGTCATCGTGCTCGACCAGTTCGCGCGCAACATATTCCGCGGTGACCGGCGCACCTATGCAACCGACGCGCTCGCCCGCGCCGTCGCCGATCGTGCAATCGGCCGCGGCTTCGATCGGCAGGTCTCACCTCCCGAGCGCCAGTTCCTCTATCTGCCGTTCATGCATTCGGAGAATGTCGCCGATCAGGAACGCTGCCTGGAGCTGGCGCGTGACTATGGCGATGACGGATTCACGAAATATGCCGAGCACCATGCCGCAATCATCCGCCGCTTCGGCCGCTTCCCGCACCGCAACGCGCTGTTGGGCCGCGCCACGAGCTCGGACGAGCAGGCCTTCCTCGACGGCGGCGGCTTTGCCGGCTGAGCGCGTGCGCTCGGCGAGGCAAGACGAATGGCACGCTGTGCACTTGTCGGCGCACTCGCGGAGACTCAAGGCGCGCGATGGCGCCTTGAGTCTCGCAACTAGACGGCTGCAGCGTTTCAGAAGCTGACGACGTCCTTCATCGCGGCTGCGGCGTCGGCGGGAACGACTTTGCGCGCCACGAAGTCGTCCCAGTCCTTGAACTTCGCCTTGGTGCGGGCCTCGATGATCGCCTTCGAGCGGGCCGGGCCGATGTGCGGCAGCTTGTCGAGTTCCGCTGCCGTCGCGGTGTTGAGGTTGGTCTTGGCAGCTTGCGGAGCCGTTGCGGCGCCGGTGGTTGCAGGCTTCGCGGGTGCGCCGGCCGCTGGCGCGGGTTTTGCCGGTTGCGGCGGCTGCGCCGGTTGCGTCCCCTGCGCGAAGGCCGAGGCGGATAGCAGCGCGAGCGTCGCCGAAGTGACGAGAACGCGGCGGATGAACATTGTGGTGGTCCTCTCTGTGATGCCTTATGGCTCGATCCGAACGAACGCCGGGAGCAAGCCAGGCGGGCGTTGCACGGATCGTCGCTTGCCTCGTAGGCATGCAGCACGATCCGACTGACCACCGACATAGCCGATCGATCTCGAACGCGGCATGGACGACGCGTTCATCCGCGGTTCACCTGCTCGACCGCGTCAAAGAGTTGTCGCAATTTTCCGCCGGCTATGGCCGATCGATGGCGAGCTCGCCCCGCACTATCGTCGACGGGATGCAGAAGCGGCTGAAGCCGCGTTCCCGCGCAAGAGCGGCGCCGCGGTGCGCTCGCTGATGCCGGCCGACGAAGCTAGGTTCTGGTACATGCGGCGCAGGCTGCGCCTGACCACGCGCAGATCTTCTACCGGCACGCCGGCGATCGCCCTTCGCTCCAACGCGATCGCGTGCGGGATCACGCGTGCGAGGACCGCAGAGCCCTTCGGCGTCAAGCGGACCACCACTTCCCGATTATTGGTCGCGGATCGGGTGCGGGTCACGAACCCCATCTTCACCAGACGGGTGACCACGCGCGACAAGGTCGAGACATCGATGCTCGTCCTCGCGGCGACATCGACCTGACGCTGGCCGCCATCGTTGGCGAGCACGGCGAGGACGCGCCACTTCGCGATGCTCAATCGATGCTGGGCGAGCGTGTTCTGTCCGAAGTCGACCACCAGGAGCCAGCCGACGCGGTTGATGAGATAGGGAAGATATTCGCTGAAATCGAGGCGCGGGCGAGCGTTCATCACATTGAAATTCCTGCAAATCTGCGGCCGACGCTTGTGTGGGCCACCGTCCACGATGTCAAAGGTCGGCCACGCTCCCGTGGTTTCATCCGCATTCTGGTCGGCATTAGATACCGTATTCATTGCATTTACAACAATTGCAAATGCATCTATAATCCTCACCCTAGGCAAACAGGGCCACCGAACCAGACGGGAGGAGCGCTGTGGAATTCGGCTATTTTACCCTCAGCGACAATCACTACGAGAACAACACGCGGACCGCGAACCAGTTCGTCGCCGACATCGCGGAGGAGGCGCTCTACGCCGACAAGCTCGGCATGCACTCGGCGTGGATCGGCGAGCACCATTTCAACTCGCTGGGCGTGCTGTCCTGTCCGGATCTGGTGCTTTCCTATATTGCCGCACGAACGAAGCGCATCCGGCTCGCACCCGCGGTGACGGTGCTGCCGCTGCATCACCCGATCCGCGTCGCCGAGCAATGGGCCACGCTCGATCTGCTCAGCAACGGGCGCGTGGATTTTGCGACCGGCCGCGGCTACGACGCACGCGAATACCAGCCCTTCCATGTGTCGTTCGCGGACAATCAGAGTATTTTCGACGAAGGCCTCGAGGTCGTGCGCAAGCTGTGGGCGGCGGACGATCGCATCTCGCATCACGGCAAGCACTACTCTTTCGACGACGTGCGCATCACGCCCAAGCCGGTGCAGAAGCCAATCCCCTCCTATGTGGGTTCCTTCTCCAAGCCGTCGATCGAATTGGCGGCGCGGCTCGACTGCGGCCTGATCGTCGCTCCCTTCGCCGCCGCCATGAGCTTCGGCGGCCTGCAGCAGGTCGCCGATCTCTATCACGAGAGCTGCGCCAAATACGGCAATAAGCCAGGCCGCCTGATGTGCAGCTATTTCACCCATTTCGCCGACAACAAGGGGCAGGAGGACGCGCAACGCGCACGCCAGATCCGCTATTACCGCGAATGCGTGATCCCCGCGCTGCCCGGTGATCCGAAAACCGCCCCGCCGAGCTATCGCTATTTCGTCGACATGGTCGCGCGTTTGCAGAAGGTCAAACCGGAAGACCTCACCGAGAATTCGGTGCTGCTGGGCTCGCCGCAGCGGATCATCGACACGCTGAAGAAGGTAGAGGCCGCCGGATTCTCCGAAGTCATTCTTTATTCCAACGTCGGCCTCAAGCCGCACCAGCAGGTGAAGGACGAGATGGCGCGCTTCATGGAGGAGGTGGCACCCGCCTTCGAGGGCGCGCACAAACAGAAGGCGGCGTAGGCGTCGGTCATATTGCCGGCCGGGCATGAACCTCGTGAAGCGAGCGGAGGGACGAGCGAATCTGGGCACGCGTGAAGGCCGCATTGGACGCCACGACCAACAAACTCGGAGGAAACGCAGTGGCCATCCAGCAGAACACCGATCACATTCAGACCACCCACATCGGGAGCCTGCCCCGGCCGCACAACCTGCTCGATCTGCTGAAAACAAAATATGCGGGGCAGCCATATGACGAGAGCAAGTTGAATGCGGTCCTCGCGCGAGAGGTTGCTGAATGCGTGCGCAAGCAGGTCGAGTGCGGTATTGAGATCGTAACCGACGGAGAGTATTCCAAGCCGGGCTTTTTCACGTACATTCGCGAGCGCTTCGATGGGTTCGAATCCAGGCCCAATCAGAAGCTCATTTTATTCCAGCAGGAGGTCTCGGCTTTTCCCGAATATTACGCCCAGTATTTCAAAGAAGCGATGATGGGCGGCGCCATTCTGCCGATCGTTCCGGTCGTATGCACCGCTCCTGTCAAGTATAAGGGCGAGGCAAAGCTGCAGATCGACATCGCCAATGTGAAGGCCGCTGCCAAAGCCGCAGGCGTGCCTGACCATCACGTCTTTCTACCGGCCACGGCGCCGTCGGGCGTAGGCATCAACGAATACTACAAGAGCGAGGAAGAGTATTTCCACGCGCTCGCGGCCGAACTGAACAAGGAATACCGCGCGATCGTAGCCGCCGGCATTCTGGTGCAGGTGGACGATCCATTCCTGCCGGACATCTTCGTGGAGCCAGGGCTCGACGACAAGCAGAAGAAGCGGAAAGCGGAAATCTACGTCGAAGCGACCAATGCGGCGCTCAGCGGCATTCCGGCCGAGCGCGTCCGCTTTCATACCTGTTATGGCATCAACGAGGGACCGCGTCTTTACGAGTCTAACCTGCCAGAGATCATCGAATACGTGCTCAAGATCAATGCCGGTTCGTTCAGCTTCGAGGCCGCGAATCCGCGCCACGAACATGAATACCATCTGTTCGAGCAGGTGAAGGTCCCCGAAGGGAAAGTGCTGTGCCCCGGGGTGGTGACGCATGCCAGCAACATCGTCGAGCATCCCGAGTTGATCGCGGAGCGGCTGATCCGCTTCGCCAAGCTGATCGGACGGGAGAACGTCATGGCCGGCGCGGACTGCGGGTTCTCTTCGCAAGCCCTCTACAAGACCGAAGTTCATCCCACGGTCGTATGGGAGAAGTTCAAGGCCATGCGACAGGGTGCCGATCTAGCAACAAAGCGGCTTTGGAATTGAATCTGCACGGGCCCAGCGAAGGAACCTCGCAATGCTCAAGCCAGTTCTGCTCGGAGCGGTAATGTTCGCGGTGACCGCAGACTGCGCCATCGCGCAACAGAGGGAAGTCAAGATCGGCTTCGTGACCACACTGAGCGGCGGCCCCGCCGCGGTCGGCAGCGACATGCGCGATGCATTCGAGCTCGCGCTCGACCACCTCGGGCGAAAGATGAGCGGGCTTGCCGTGCAGGTAATTTATGAGGATGACGGCCTAAAGCCGGAGCTCGGAAAGCAGAAGACGGACAGGCTGATCGAATCCGAGAAAGTCAATTTCCTGACCGGATACATGATGTCCCACATCCTTTTGGCCTCGATAAAGTCGGCGGTTGACTCGAGTACCTTCCTCATCAGCGCAAATGCCGGACCATCACAAATCGCGGGCGAACTCTGCTCGCCATGGTTCTTTTCGTCGTCGTGGCAAGGCGACCAAGTGCCCCAAGCTATCGGCGAATACATGAACCAGAAGAACGTCAAGACGGCCTACCTGATCGCGCCCAATTATGCGGCTGGCAAGGACGTGATAGCCGGGCTCAAGGCCAACTTCCGCGGACAAATCCTCGGGGAGGACTACACAAGGTGGCCGGACCAGCTCGACTTCTCGCCGGAACTGTCGAAGGCACGCGCCACCAGACCCGACGCCATCTTCGCTTTCTATCCAGGTCCGGCCGGCATCCAGTTTCTTACCCAGTATTCGCAATTCGGTTTGCGAGACCGGATACCGCTCTACACGGCCTTCATCATCGACGCGTTGTCACTGCCGCGGCTAGGCGAATTGGCGCTCGGTATACCGGGAGCGCAACATTGGGTGGTCGACCTGCCGAACGAGGCCAACAAGAAATTCGTAAGCGATTTCAAGAAAAAATACGGACGAAACCCGTCCTTCTACGCGGCCCAGGCCTATGACGCGGCCATGCTCATCAACAGCGGTGTTGACGCAGTTGCGGGAGACCTCGCCAAGAAGGATGCCATTCGAGGCGCGCTACGTAAGGCCAGCTATCAATCTGTTCGCGGTCCCTACAAGTACGGGAACAACCACTTTCCTATCCAGAACTTCTATCTGCAGGAAGCAGTGAAAGATGAGGGCGGCTCTTATACTCTCAAAACCACAGCCCTCGCCTTGAAGGACCACCAAGATCGTTATCATGATAAGTGCGGGATGACGTGGTGACTTTCAGGGTTCGTTGCTTCACCACCTGCTGGCTCGTCCGCGCGCCAGCCGCTATCGCCAGATCGTGCGCGCCGCGTCCACGACGAGTCGCAACTTCGCGCGCTCGTCCGCCTCGGTCAGGGGATTGCCGCCAGCGCTGCTGGCGAAGCCGCACTGCGGACCGATGGCGAGCCGCTCAGGGGCGACATACTTCGCGGCTTCATCGACGCGCCGCTGCAAGCTGGCGATCGTTTCAAGTGCCGGCGTTTTGCTGCTGATCAACCCGAGCACCACGCCCTTTTGCTTCGGGACGAAGCGCAGCGGCGCAAAGTCGCCTGCTCGTGGCGTGTCATATTCGAGCAGGAAATGGTTTGCGTCGGCGCGGGCAAAGAAGCGCTCCGCAACCCATTCGTATCCGCCATCCGCGAGGTGGCGACCCCTGAAGTTGCCGCGGCACATATGGATGCCGATGACGACCGCCGTGGGACACCCGGCAAGCGCGCCATTGATCGCATCGATATAGCGCTCGACCAGTGCGTCGGGATCGCAGCCCGCGGCCGCAATCCGGTCGCGGATCGTAGGATCGCACAGCAAGGCGCAAGCGATCTCGTCGATCTGCAGGTAGCGGCAACCCGCGGCGACTAACCCTGCGATCTCCTGCCGAAATACGTCGACCAGATCGGCGAAGAACCGATCGCTATCGCCATACGCGGTCTCGTCCGCGAAGTCGGAAAACCGCAGAAAATGCATCGTGGACGGGGCAGGCAGGGTGATCTTCGGGGTGACGGCCGTGACAGCACGCAGGAAAACGAGCTCATCGACTGCGATCGGGTGCGTGCGTCGAATCGCCGCCGTCGCATAGGGCGCGGTGAAATCGACCTCATCGCCTTGATCGTCACGAAATTTGAGTAGTGCCGGTCGAACCTCCAGACCGTCGGTGCGCTCCACGAAGCGCCCCCAATACGAGCCTCGCCGAAATTCCCCGTCGGTCACCACTTCAAGGCCGATCTCTTCCTGCATGCACACCGCCGCACGGATACAGTCATCCTGGATGTGCGCAAACTCGTCGTCTCCGATTTCCTTTGCCGCGTGACGGCGGAACGCTTGGCGCAGGAGCCGCGGCCGCAGCAAGCTGCCGACGTGATCGGCCCGAAACGGGGGGTTGCCATCTCGGCGAATGCTCATTCTCGTCTCGTACTCGGCTGTCTATAGATCAGCAGGTAGAATTTAGTCCTCCGGCATGGCACAACACAGTAGCGAAGCAACCGGGGAACGCTCAACGGCCGCCCCATGACCGTCGGCCCGCCGCTTGACCGCGAGACCTTGCGCTGCAGGTCCGCACCGCTGTTGCTGTGCGAGCGCGCGCGAAGAGCGCCGGATTCCATCGCATTTCGCTCCAAGCAGCTCGGACGATACCGCGAACGAAGCTGGCGCGACTACGCGGCGCTGGTTGCGCGTGCGGCACGCGCCTTTGCAACCCTCGGGCTTACGCCCGGCGACCGCGTCGCCATCATGGGAGACGCCTGCGAGGAATGGGTGATCTGCGACCTCGCGGCGCAATCAGTCGGCGCCATCGTCTACGGCATCTATCCGACCGCATCCGCATCCGAAGTCGAATACCAGATGCGCCACGGCGGCGCCGTGTTGTTCATCGCGGAAAATCAGGAGTACGTCGACAAGATCCTGCCACTCGCCGACCAGTTGGGTGAACTGAAATGGGTGCTGGTGCTCGATGACACCGCGATGTTCGGCTACGCGCACCAAAAACTCAGGAGTTACCGTGCCCTGCTCGCCGCGGCCGGAGAACCGGACGTCGCATGGCTCGAGCAACAAGCCGCACGACTGGGTCCGCAGGCGCCCGCCTTCATCGTCTATACCTCCGGTACCACCGGTCCGCCCAAGGGGGCGCTGGTAACTCACGGCAAGCATCTCGCGGCCGCCGCGAACATCGTCGACCACTATCCCACGCTCGCGCAAAAGGAGCACCGCACCGTCGGTTACCTACCGCTCTGTCACGTGCTCGGACGCGACGTCGCTGTCACGCTGCCGCTGATCTCGCGTTTGGTGCCGCATTTCGGCGAGGATCCGGAGGACTTGGCGACGACTTTGTTCGAGACGGCGCCGACGGTCTTGTTCACCGTGCCACGTTACCTTCAGAAATTCGCCTCCCAGGTGCT
>CBFGVM010000066.1:0-13905 GCA_965652015.1 uncultured Alphaproteobacteria bacterium | reverse complement strand
TGCGCGCACCGGCGTCGGCGCGGCCCGGGACAGCGAGTCCGCTGTGCTTGCCACATCCTCGATCAAGCGATTCCCCGCCTCGAACATATTCTCGACGTTCAACGGACCCGCGGAGGTTACGGTCTCGCGCAGAGGATTCTGGGCCAAGATGATCTTCACACTGGTTGGTTGGCAATGATTCCATTCCGCCCGGTCGCGAGGACCATACGGGCAGACGACGCCGTTCTTGGCCGCGATCCAGTGCCATAGCTGCGCTTCCGGAGAGCCGGGGCTCCCGATGCCGCGCATGTCGACGGCAAGTCCATAGGTATGCAGTGAATTGAACTTGTCGGAAAAACCGCCGACTCCGAACGCCGGCGGTCGATAGGCTGAGAACACGCTCGCGGAGATAAGCCCGGCGCTGCGTGCTTCCCGAATCGCACGTTCGAGCCGAACGGCGAACTCGGGATGCAGACGGCCGATCGCCAGCTCCGCGCCTTGCAGCGTCATGGTGTAACCGGGGCTCGCGGTCTCGACCAAATAGGCGCGGGCCTCCGCCACCTCGTCCGGGGTTCTCGGCGTGTCTGCACAAGCCTGCTCGCTACCGGGTTGCGGGTTTGAATGCTCAACCGCAAGCTCGTTGGAGCCGCATCCCGGAGCCGGAGGCGCCGCGTCGAGCGAAGGATCCGATCCCGATGCATCGGAAAGGGCGACATCCGACGCTGAGGACACGATGATAGAAGCCGCCACCAGCGTTCCGGCCAGCGCGGATGCACAATTGGAAGTTCCGGCGAGAAATTGTCGCATGAGTTCCCCGTGCTGATTTTCGGGAGAATGTCCGCGTGCGCGGACGAGCGGCACGTCTACGCGATGAATTGCGTCGAGAATGTGATTAGGTGCGCCAGCCGACCCTTTTGCGCTAAACGAATCTTTTCTTCTGTTTCAATATGTGATGAGCAACGTCACTTGATTTGAGTTCCAGGCCTGGGAACGACATCGGCCGATGGCTGACTGAGTTCACAAAACCGAGCATATCTCTTCCTGTCCAGCAACCCAGGTAGCCAGAATCGTCATATCGGTGGCGTCGAAGGCCACAAGATCGGCGCGATATCCGGGAGCCAACCGGCCGAGGGTTTGCCCGAGGCCAAGAAACGTCGCCGGATGTGTCGACGCGAACCGCAGCGCGTCCGGCAACGCAACTCCGAGTAGGCGAACGCAATTCTTGACCGCCGCGGCCATGTCCAAAACCGTCCCGGCGAGCGTTCCGTCGTCCCGCACGCAATAGCCGTCGCGGGCAGTAATGGTGTCTCCGTGCAGACTGAAACTCGGACGATGTCCGCCGATGGGCGGCATCGCATCGCTCACGAGCATCGGGTGCCCGAGCCCGCGCAACGCAAGGCGGAGCATGGCGGGGTGGACATGCACCCCATCGACGATGAGCCCATACCAGGCGTCAGGCGATTCCAGTGCCTGCGCGATTGGCCCTCCCTCACGGCTGGACAAGGGGCGCATCGCATTGAAGAGATGGGTGAAGCCCGTAAGCCCCTCGGCCATGGCGGCACGGGTCTGCTGGTACGACGCCATGGAATGGCCCAGCGACACGCGAATGCCGCAAGCGACGAGCTGCGCGATGAATCCCGCCGGCACGATTTCGGGCGCCAACGTGACCAGCAGCACGCCATCGCGTGGCGCGGTCAACATCGCAAGCTCATCCGGCGAGGGCTGCCTGAGTTGGCGCCGGTCGTGCACGCCGGGCTTTTCGGGTGACAGGTAAGGTCCCTCCAAGTGCAAGCCCAGAATCCCTGACTCGCTGCTGACGAGGGCGTTGACCGCCTCCAATGCGAGCCGCATTTTCTCCGCGCTGTCGCTGATGAGCGTGGGCAGCAGGCCGGTGGTTCCGCGTCTTCTATGCGCCGCCGCGATGGTGCGAGCCGATTGTACGCTCGGCGCATCGTTGAACAGCACATCGCCGCCGCCGTTCACCTGCTGGTCGATGAATCCGGGTGCAAGCCATGCATCCTCCGGCATCGCACGAACGGACGTCGTTCGCGGCAGGTCCGCCGTCGGCACGAGATCGAGGATGCGAGTGCCGTCCATGACGACGGCTGTGCGTTCGCGCACAACGGCGCCATCGAAGACATGATCCGCCGTGATAGCGTAGAGCCCTGACGAGGTCATCTGGTCCGCGTGACTTTTTGCAAGTGGCGCGGCAGGTCCACGTTGATGCCCCGGCTTTGGGCCAGGCGGATCGCCAGGGCGTAAAAGCTCTGGATCAGACATACCGCATCGGCATCGGGCTGATCCGGTGCGAGCGCGGGCAAGCCCTCTGCCTCGCCGGTCATGAATACGCGGGCGTCCTTGCGACGAAGATCGGCCGCGAGCGCGTGGAGCCCCGCCGCGGCACTGTCGGTCGGCACGAACACCAGTGCAGGGTAGGAGGGCTCGACGAGCGCGATCGGACCGTGCAGGAATTCGGCGCTGCTGAAGGCTTCGGCATGGAGATTCGACGTCTCCTTTAGCTTCAAGGCGGCCTCGCGTGCGATCGCGAGCGTGGGCCCGCGTCCCAAGCTCACCAGGCTCGTCGCCTCGCATAGCGGCTTCAAGGCCGCGCTCCAATCGAGCCGCATGGCACCGGCGAGCCGATCCGGCAGTCGCTCGATGGCCGCCTGCAATTGATCGAGCTCGGCCCATCCGGCAACAAGATGAAGCCAGGCGGAGAGACTGGCCACGAAGGTCTTGGTCGCTGCGACGCTGAGCTCCGGCCCTGCCGCCATCGGGAGCACGATGTCGGACGATCTCGCCAGCGGGCTATCGGTATCATTCACGATGCTTGCGGTAAGTGCGCCGGCGGCCTTGGCCAACTCAACCGACTCGACGAGATCGTCGCTTCTTCCGGATTGGGACACCGTGATGAAAAGCTGGCCTTTAAGCTTCAGCCGCTGCTTGTAGATGGTGGCCACGTTGGGCGCGAACGCGCCGACCGGGAGGCCCAGATGGCGTTCGAACAAATGCTTTCCGAACGTCGCCGCATGGGCGGAGCTTCCGCGCGCGCATGTCAGAACAAAGTTCGGCGGATCGCGCCTGACGTGACGCAGGAATTCCGCCAACGGCGCCCGCAGCACCTCTGGCTGTCGCCGCAGCGCGTCCGGACTCTGTTCCCAGTCCGCCTCCACGTTGGCACGGATCTGGGTCACCGGAAATGCCTCGGACCAGCCGCGTCGTGGCACAGCGATTCCGCCGCCTCACGAGCCAATTGCAGCGCACCGGCGAGCGCATCGCCGCGCGGCGCCACCAGATGATGGCGCGTGGCGTCCGCCAGCCATGGCTCGATCGGTGCGGCAAGACCACCGACGAGCGACAAACGATCCGCGCCGAGATTGACGAGTACCCGCGCCAGTGCGTCGATATGGCCGCCGGCAAGACGCAATAGCTCGACCGCAACCGGCTCCTTGGCGCAGGCGTGCTCGATGATTTCGGGCGCGAAGCTGGCGAAATCTTTGGGGAGGGCGTCCGTCATCCAAGCCACGATCGCGTGCGGATCCGATTGGAATCTTGCAATTAGCGAACGCAGCAGCGGCGTCCACGCAATGCGCCCATCGCAGGCCCATAGTGCACGGCGAAGTGCCTCGCAGCCCAGCCAAGCGCCGCTTCCTTCATCCGAGATCGGCCAACCCCAGCCGCCGATTCGATATTGCCGTCCATCGAGCTCGGCCCAGCCGATGCTGCCGGTGCCGATCACGATGACGCCGCCGTTGCGTCCGCCATGCGCGCCGATGCATGCGGCCTCGGCATCGGTGACGAAAACGGCCTTGCGATAGGGATGCTCGCGGGCCCGCGCGGCCTCGAGCTGGCTGGGCTCGCTGGCGCCGGCCAAAGCCAAGCAGGCGACAACTCGGTTGACGTCGCGCGATGAGAGTCCGGCGCCGCTCATGCATTGAACCGTGGCCTCATGCACCGAGGCAAAGCTTTGCTCCACTCCAAGCCGAACATTGGCCGAGCCGGCGGTTCCCTCGCTTAGCATCGCGCCCGAGATCGTGCAAAGGCGGGCGCGACATCGGCTGCCGCCGCCGTCTATGCCGAGCAAGAGGACGTCGTCCGGGGCATTCATGTGCGATTGCTCCCTCGGTCTCCTAACGCGCGAGAACCAATTAGGATCGACAAGCGTTCTTCTGCGTGTCAGCATCCCGTGTGCATCCATGGATACCGAACGCGCGAGCCCGCGCTATTCTGACATCGACGTTTGGGCGCCGGTAGACATCGCCGAGGCGATGATCGAGGGCCAATTCACGGCCGTGGCCGCGGTCAGGGCCGCGCGCAGCGCACTTCTGCAGGCGGCGCTCGCCGCCGCGGAGCGGTTGCGAAAGGGCGGCCGGCTGGTCTATGTCGGCGCCGGAACGTCCGGACGACTCGCCGTGCAAGACGGCGCCGAACTGGTTCCAACGTTCAGTTGGCCCCAGGAGCGCTTGCTGCTGCTCATCGCGGGCGGGAGGAGCGCGCTGCTGCGGTCGGTGGAAGGCGCGGAGGACGCGGTCGATCAAGCTGCGCGGCTTACTCAGCAGCACGAGATCGGCGGCGATGACGTCGTCATCGCTGTCGCCGCGAGTGGGACCACGCCGTTCACCGTGTCGTGCCTCAATGAAGCAAAACGACGGGGGGCGTTGACGATCGGCGTTGCGAACAATCGCGACACTCCGATCCTAAAAGAAGCCGATTACGCAATCTGGCTCGATACCGGCGCGGAGCCGATCGCAGGCTCCACCAGAATGAAAGCCGGAACGGCGCAACGCATCACGCTCAATGTCTTCTCGTCCCTGGTCATGATTTTGCTGGGCCGCGTCTACGACGGCCTCATGGTCGACCTGCAGGCCGTCAATCAGAAGCTCGTCCGACGTAGCGAAGCCATCCTCACGCGGCTCACCGGCCGCAGCGGCGAAGAGGCGCGCGAGGCGCTGCGGCGTGCAGCGGGCAACGTAAAGCTCGCGGTTTTGCTGCTACACGGCTGTGACGTGAAAGAGGCAAGCGATGTTCTTGACCGCGCCGGCGGTCAATTACGCGCCGCACTTGCCCATATTGGCAAGCCCGCTCCGGAAGCCGCCGATCTGAGCGATTTGTCGACTTGACCTCAGCCCGCTTGCCGAACGCCGGGCCGAAGGTCGGAGTTGGGCGCGAGAAATTTCGAGTCCTCTTTGTGCCAGAGGTGTTCGCAGGCGCAGAACGGGCAGAATTTCCGTGCGAAAGGACCAGCCGAGCGCGCGAATTCCTTGGGATCGACGTCCATGCCCATGAACATGTAATGGCCGGTGAGCCGGCAACGCGTGATGACCTGAGCCATCGGACGCCTCCGTCCTGAATAAGCAATCCCTTGAGACAACATCACTACGTGCGCAAAGTTCCGCGCGAAGCCATGCGCGCATGACCGGCTGTGTCGGCTAGCGGTCGTTCGCGGCGATTTCAATGATGAGCTTTTTCAGGATGGCGTCGGCGAACGTCTCGTAGCTCCGCGCGGCGATGACGAAGGCCCCGGGGCCGCCGATGACGCTGTCATGGTAATAGCGGTCGAGATCAGGCTCGAGCGCGAGGATGGGCAAGCCGTTGATCCCAATCCCGGCTGCGACCGCCTCGTCGCGCGCGAGCGTGACCGACCGGCCGCGATTGTTGGAGCCGTCGCCCGACACGTCGATGACGCGGCGGCTCGCGCGAAATGGACTGGTGGGAAAGAGCGTTGCCGCGTGGTCGATGGCGCCGCTGATGGAGGTGCCGCCGCCGAACAGCTGCCGCGGCGTGCGCTCGATGGCAGCGGCAAACGCGGCGGCGGTTTCCTCGTCGCCGAGGCGCGTCCACCCCACCACCTGAACCTGCATCGCCGGCCCGGTCCATTGCACCATGGTCACGGCGATGGCCCGGTTCGGTCCGGAGCGAACGGCCTGCAGCACGCGCGGGTGGCGAAACGCGGCGACGTAGCCGCGCTTTTGCAACTCGAAGCGGGTCTGATCGACACTGCCCGATGCATCAACCGCAAGCACGAGCTGCAGGTCGACCGCGGTTTGCGCCCCAGCCACGGTGGTGGCGGCAAGCACCACGAGCGATGCCAAGACGAAGACGCGGCGGGCTGTGGTCAACCCTCTTGCGCTTATGCCCGCGAAAGCGGGGACCCAGATCCGTATAGCCTGCGCCGTAACCGACAATCCGATCAATCGCGATGCACCCCTTGGCTACTTATGACGACCTCTGGTCCTACGTCGGGATTTGCGCATCTCGGCGCGTTTCTTCGCACACGCACGGCATTTGCAGCCAACTTCCTTGATGAAAGAATCGAAATAATCGCGCCCATAGTGATAGGTGACCTCGTCGCCGGGCTTGATGTTCTTGATCGCACGGATCTTGATGACGTGTTTCACGAAATAGACTTCCGCATTGGGTCGGCAGGAATGATTGATATAACGCGCCCGGTTTCTGCGGCCGGAGCCGTCAATGGTCCAGCGGCTGTTGACCTCGAACAGGTAGCGTGTATCGAGCTGGTCGGCGACTTCGGTCGTAATCTTCCTCCCGCTGTAGCGAACGATGAATTGCCCCTTCTTGATTGGGACGCGGGCGAAGAGACCTAGCCCAGCTTTGGATCGGCCGATCCGAAGATGACGCGACGGTGACAGTCTCGCAGGCATAAGATTATGATACGTTCCCCGATACCCGATCCGACGCCAAATGGATCAGCATTCTAGCGATCGATACTCATGATTCGAGCGCACGGCAATTGCAACCGATGATGTTCGGATCGGTTCTATTCGCATGAGAATACCGGGAAGTCGTGGAGCAAGGTGGGCCCATGACCCAATCCGCTCGGCGCACTCGCCTCTTTAGCTAGCGCTCCTCAATGCAGGTCTATGACGTCGTCATCATCGGGGCAGGTCACAATGGGCTGACTTGCGCCGCCTACCTCGGCATGGCCGGCCTCAAAGTCAAGGTCCTCGAGCGGCGGCCGATCGTGGGCGGTGCGGCGGTGACGGAAGAGTTTCATCCGGGCTTCCGCAACTCGGTCGCGGCCTATGCCGTGAGTTTGCTGAATCCGAAGGTCATCACCGATCTTCGACTCTTCGACCACGGACTGAAAATCGTCGAGCGTCGCGCGCAAAACTTCCTTCCAACCTTGGACGGCCGCTATCTGCTCGTCGCGGAGGGTCGCACCGAGAGCAGTATTGCGAAGTTCAGCCGCAGCGATGCCGAACGATATGTCGCCTTCACCCGCGAGCTCGACGGGACTGCCGATCTGCTGCGCGACCTGATGCTGCAGGCGCCGCCCAACCTCACGCGAGGAGCCACACTCGCCGGCATGCGCGAGATGGTCAAAGCCGGACGGCTGGGCAACCGGCTGCGGCGGCTCGCCACCGAAGATCTGCGGACGCTCCTCGACCTGTTGACGAAATCGGCCGCCGATTACCTCGACGGCTGGTTTGACGGCGAGCTCGTAAAGGCCTGGCTTGGCTTCGACGCTATTGTCGGAAATTACGCAAGCCCGTACACGCCGGGTACAGCCTATGTTCTCCTGCACCATGCCTTGGGCGAGGTGAACGGTAAGAAGCGTCTGTGGGGGCATGCCATCGGCGGGATGGGCGCGATCACGCAAGCCATGGCGCGGGCGGCCGCGGGCTATGGCGTAGAGATCGAGACCGATGCGCCCGTTCGCGAGGTCTTGGTCGAGAAGGGTAGGGCCTCCGGCGTCGTGCTTGAGAGCGGACGGGTGGTCCGCGGCCGCGCCGTCGCCGCAAACGTCAATCCCAAGCTCCTCTATACCGCGATGGTCCCGCAGAGCGCGCTCGATCCCGCCTTTTTTCGCCGCATCCAGCGATGGCGCTGCGCTTCCGGAACGTTCCGTATCAACGTCGCACTTTCCCAGCTGCCCAGCTTCACGGCGCTGCCCGGACACGATTGCGGCGATCACCACACCGCGGGAATCATTCTCGGCCCAAGTCTCGATTACATGGACCGCGCCTATTGCGACGCACGAATGTCGGGCTGGAGCCGCGAGCCCATCGTCGAGTTGGTCATCGCTTCGACCTTGGACGACACGCTTGTGCCGCCCGGAGCGCACGTCGCAAGCCTATTCTGCCAGCACGTGGCACCGCAGCTGCCGCAAGGACAATCGTGGAACGACCATCGAGAGGAAGTCGCCGATCTGATGATTGAAACGGTCGATCGCTACGCACCGGGATTCAAAGCGAGCGTCATCGGCCGCCAAGTCTTCAGTCCCCTCGACCTGGAGCAGGTGTTCGGGCTCACCGGCGGAGACATTTTTCACGGTGCCTTGACGCTGGATCAACTGTTCTGGTCCCGCCCCGTGCTCGGCTATGCCGATTATCGAGGGCCGCTCAAAGGACTCTACCACTGCGGATCAGGTGCTCACCCGGGCGGAGGCGTGACGGGTGCTCCGGGCCACAACGCCGCCTGCGCCATCCTCGCCGACCGGCGCCGGCGCTTCTGATTTTCACGACGGCTTTACGCGGCTCGCGCAGTGGAGCACGGCGAGCTTGATTGCCGACGAGGAGGTCAGCGCAGCTGTGGCGTGTCTGCGGTGTCGATCGGAGGCGCGACGATCGAAACGCTATCCTCCCTCTCGCGGCGCGCAAACAGCTTCTGCACTGCCACGAAGAACACCGGCACCATCAGCAGAGCGAGCACGACGACGGCGATCATTCCGCCCATCACGCCGGTCCCGAGCGCCTGCTGGCTCTTGCCGCTTGCGCCCGACGCGATCACCATCGGCGCGACACCGAACACGAAAGCAAAGCCGGTCATGAGGATCGGTCGAAAACGCAGATGGGCGGCCTCGACCGTGGCCTCGATCAGCGGCTTGCCCCGCGCACGCAGATCCTTGGCAAACTCGATGATGAGAATGGCGTCCTTGGCGGCGAGACCGATGATGGTGACGAGCCCGATGGTGAAGTAGACGTCGTTCGGCATGTCCCGCAACATCACGGCAGCCACTGCGCCGAGCATGCCGAGCGGGACCACCAGAAGAACGGAGAGCGGGATCGTCCAGCTCTCGTACAAGGCGGCCAGCACCAGGAATACCACGAGGGCGGACAGCGCCAGCAACAAGGAGGCCTGCGAGCCCGCGAGCTTTTCCTGCAACGACTGGCCGGTCCATTCGAAGCCGAACCCGCGCGGGAGCGCCGCCGCAAGGCGTTCCATCTCTGCGATCGCATCGCCGCTGGTGTAGCCGGGCTTGGCAGTGCCGCTGATGCGCACGGCGGGATAATAGTTGAAGCCCACCAGCTGCGTCGGGCCGACGACCCATCTGACGCTGGCGAACGACGAAAGCGGCACCAGACGGCCTTGGCTATTGCGAACATTGAACGTGAGAATGTCGTCGGTCTGCATGCGTCCGGAATTGTCGGCCTGAACGATCACGCGTTGCATGCGGCCGCGGTTCGGAAAGTCGTTGGTGTAAGTCGATCCGAGATTGGTAGAGATCGTGTTGTTGACGTCCTGAAAGGTCACGCCGAACGCGGCTGCCTTCTCGCGGTCGATGACGAGCTCGACTTGCGGAGCCGGCGGTAGCCCTTCGACATAGACGTTCTCCAGGACCGGACTCTGTTTCGCGGCAGCGAGCAGCTGATCCTTGGCCCGCATGAGCTCCGCATAGCCCTTCTGCGCCCGGTCCTGCAGGCGGAAGCTGAAACCGCTCGAATTGCCGAGATTGTCGATGGGCGGCGGCTGCAGCGCCGAGATCTTGGCGTCGCTGACGCTCGCCAAGCTCTTGTTAATGTCTGCGACAATGGCTTCGGCCGAATCGCCACGCCCGCGCTCGGACCAGTCCTTCAGCGTGATGAAGGCCTGCGCGGCGTTCTGCCCCTGGCCGAGAAAGCTGAAGCCGGTGAGGAACGTGACGGTGTCGACCCCTTTGCGCTGCGCGAGAAATTCTTCGACCCGCTTCACCGCCTCCAGGGTCCGGTTGAACGATGCCTCCGGCGGCGTCTGCACGTCCGTGGTGATGAAGCCCTGATCGTCGACCGGCAGGAAGCCGGCGGGCAGGCGCACGAACGCCCACGCGAGTCCGATGACAATGGCGAGATAGATGAGCATCAGCCGCCCGGTGCGGCAGAGCGTCCACCGCACCAAACCGCTGTAGCCTCCCTTGGCACTCTCCATTCCACGGTTGAACCAGCGGAACAGCCCCTTTTTCGTGTGATGATGGCCGGCTGCCACCGGCTTGAGCAAGACGGCGCACAGCGCCGGCGTCAATGACAGCGCCATGAGCGCGGAGAAGGCGATGGCCGACACCATGGTGACGGAAAACTGCCGGTAGATGATGCCGACCGAGCCCGGAAAGAACGCCATCGGAATGAACACGGCGACCAGGACCAGCGTGATGCCGACGATCGCGCCGGTGATCTGGCTCATGGCCTTGCGGGTGGCCTCGCGCGGCGGCAGCCCTTCCTCGGACATGATGCGCTCGACGTTCTCCACGACGACGATCGCGTCGTCGACGAGAATGCCGATGGCGAGCACCATGGCGAACAAGGTCAGCATGTTGACGGAAAATCCCAGCGCCAGCAGCGTGACGCAGCTCCCCAGCAGTGCGACCGGCACCACAACTGTCGGAATGATGGTGTAACGGATGTTCTGCAGAAAAAGGAACATCACCAAGAAGACGAGCACGACGGCCTCGATCAGGGTCAGGATAACTTTCTTGATCGAGGCCTCCACCACCGGCGTGATATCGTACGGGATCTCGTATTTGATGTTGGGCGGAAAGAATTTGGACAACTCCGCCATCTTCGCCTGGACGGCATTGGCGGTGGCAAGCGCGTTGCCGGTCGGCGCCAGGAGGACGGATAGGCCGGCGCTTGGCTGGCCGTTGAGCCGGGTGGTGAACTGATAGGCCATCCCGCCCACCTCGATGCGGGCGACGTCGCGTAGACGCACCGTAGAACCGTCGGCGTTGGCGCGCAGCACGATGGCGCCGAATTCGTCGGGCAATGCGAGCTGTCCCTTGACCAGCACCAAGGCGGAAATCGGCTGCGACTTGCGACTCGGCTCCGCTCCGAGGCTTCCTGACGCCACCTGCGCGTTCTGAGCTTCGATCGCCTTGGTTACGTCGTCGGACGTCAGGTTGTAGCCGACGAGCTTGTCCGGATCGATCCACACGCGCAGCGAGCGCTCGGTGGAGAACAGCGTGGCGCGGCCTACGCCGGGAATGCGGCGAATCTCCCCCAAGATGTTGCGCACCATGAAGTCGCCGAGCGCGATCTCATCCAGCTTTCCGTCGGTCGAGCGCAATGTGATGATCTGCAGGACCGCGCTCGAGGCCTCCTCGATCAGGATGCCCTGCTGGATGACCGCGCGCGGCAGCCGCGCCTCGACGCGTTTGATCCGGTTCTGCACCTCGACCGAGGCCATGCTCGGATCAGTGCCGGGAACGAAGTTGGCCGTGATCTCGACCTGCCCCAGCGAATCGCTGGTCGATTCGAAATTCAAGATGCCGTTGGCACCGTTGAGCTCTTCCTCGATCAGGCGCGTGACGCTGGTGTACAGGTTTTCCGGCGAGGCGCCGGGATAGCTGGTGCTGATCGAGATCGAAGGCGGCGCAATGATGGGATATTGGGCGATCGGCAGGAAGGGAATTGCCAGGATACCCCCGAGACAGATGAACAGCGCGATCACCACCGCAAAAATCGGGCGGTCAATGAAGAAACCGGCCATGCATGCGTCTCGTCAGCGGGCGTTGCTGTAGCGGATGGCGGCCGGCTGCGCCGTCCCCACGGCGGCGGACGTGGTTGCGGCGGATTGCGTGCGTTGCCAGGTGATCGGCTCCACCAGGTCGCCGGCTTCAAACTTCTGAAAACCCTCGACCACCACGCGATCGCCGGGCGCGAGGCCTTCGAGCACCTGCCATTCCTCATCGACGATTCGCCCGGCGCGCACCTGTTGCAGGACGGCCCGGTTGTCCGGACGCACCACATAGACCTCGCTGGAACCGGAGGCGTTGCGTTGGACTGCCTGTTGCGGAACCGCTAGCGCGTCGGCGTCGGTGCCCTGCACGATCTGGACGCGGACATACATGCCCGGGAGCAGTTCTCCCTTCGGATTGGGGAACTCGCCACGCAGCGTGACCTGACCGGTGCTGGGATCCACGCTCGCGTCCGAGAACAGTAATCGTCCCGGATAGGGATAGAGCGTCCCGTCATCCAGCACGAGCCGGACCTTGGCCGCATCGGGCTCGACCTGCTCGAGCTCGCCGCTCTCCAGATCTCGCCGCAACTGCTGGAGCTCGCCGGCCGATTGCGTGAAGTCGGCGTAGACGGGATCGAGCTGCTGAACGGTGGCAAGGTGGGTCGCCTCGCCTTGCCCGACCAGTGCGCCTTCGGTCACCAGGGCACGGCCGATACGGCCGCTGATCGGCGAGCGCACGTTGGTGTAGTCGAGATCGAGCTTGGCGCGCGCGACCTCCGCCTTGCGCGCCGCGACATCGGCTTGCGCCTGGCGAAACGTCGCCACGGCGACCTCGTGCTGAGCCTGCGATGCAGCCTGCCCGGCCGCAAGTCTCTCGACTCGCTTGGCTTGCAGCTCGGCCTGCTCGAGCACTGCCTGCGCCTTGGCGAGCGCGGCCTCGGCCGCCTGGAGCTCCACTTCGAACCGGACCGGGTCGATGCGATAGAGCACGTCGCCGGCCTTCACGTCGGCGCCCTGCTGGAACGAACGCTCGAGCACGATTCCTGCGACACGTGCGCGCACTTCCGCGACCCGCGTCGGAGCGATCCGGCCGGGAAGTTCGCGGACGTAGGGCCGCGGCGACGGCTGCAACGTGATCACACTGACTTGCGGAGGTGCAACGACCTGCTCGGCTTGTGGCTCGTCACACGCGGAAAGACCAACCATCGCGCAGGCCAAGGCCACCCAAGCGGGAATGGCACGGGCACCGATTTTCATGGGATTCCCCCCTTCTCCCTTCACGTGCACAACAATGTTCTCCCGAAGGGCAAACCCTTTTGCCCTTCTTCCAACCAGCCCGGAACGCATTACCCCCGTGTTACCCCTTAGACGTCCATTAGCGTCTAAGTGTGCGGCGCAACATCAAGTTCCAGATCCCCCACGGACTTGTGAACGCACGCGATGGGCGCGGTAACTAGCCGCAGAAAAAGGCAAAATGGGTTCGAGATTGCGTCGCAGGCTATTCGCGCGGCGGTAACACTGTGCGTAATCGTCCGGCGGCGGCCGAAAGTTCTGCAACTGCGAAGCGGCGCTGCTTCTCATGGAAACGGCCAATCAGTCCTGAGATCGCCAGCGCGCCTCGAAACGCCCCGGTAAGATCGAACAGCGGCACGGCGACGGCGGCGACCTGCGGGTCGCGCTCGCCGAGAGACACGCAATAGCCCCGTTGCCGCACCGTCCTTGCTTTGGATCCTTTGCCGTCCGTGTAGGCCATGAGCACATGGGCGCTGGCGCCGGCGTTGAGCGGCAACTCGGCGCCCTCATCGAGGTGGTGTCGCGCTGCGTGCGGCGAGTTGTGCCGGAACAGGCACACGCGCAATCCGCTCTGGCGAATGTAGAACGACGAAGTCTCGCCGGTCGCTTCGGCCAGCCTGCGCAGTTCAGGCCTGATGACGCCGCCGAGGTTGAATCCCGTCCGGTAGATCGATCCTAGCCGCCACAGCGTCGGTCCCAGGCGGAAATCGCCATCGTCCTCGCGAACGAGATAGCCGAACCGCTCGAGCGAAGCGGCAAGGCGCAGGATCGTGCTCTTGTAGAAACCTGTTGCCGCAGCCAGCTCGGCGAGCGTCATCCTCGGCCGATCGGCAGCGAATGCATTGAGGACAGCGAGGGCTCGTTCGACCGCCTCGACCTTGTCGTTGCTCATGACAACACAGTCGTCGATTCGATACTGTTTATATTACTAGAACTGTATTGCGCTGTACAGAACGTTCTGAT
>CBFGVM010000065.1:0-13929 GCA_965652015.1 uncultured Alphaproteobacteria bacterium | reverse complement strand
TCGCGCGCCCGTGGGAATTAAGGGTCCCGGCGCCCAACCCTTTCCACACTTGGCACTTAAACTTTGGCACTTAACCTTTGGCACCTAAACATTTGGCACTTAAGCGACGCGGGGCTTAAGGGTATCCCGGAAAGTGCGCGCCGAGGGACAACGCTATGGCAGCCGCCGACCTGCCCGGCAGCGATGAACAACGCGCGGAAGCGGCGCTGATCGCCGCCGCCGGGAAAATCCTGCGCAGCAGCCATCGCGAGGTGCCTGAGGATTTCGTCGCCGCCCTCTTCGCCCATGCGGTCCCCGAAGACCTCATGCGTTACGATCCGCGTCAGCTTGCCGACCTGGCCGCGGATGCGTGGACGCTGCTCAGTGTGCGCAAGCCCGGCGTGCCGAAGATTCGTCTCGAGACGCCGGGGCTGCCCGGATACGAGCGGCTCCGCGCCGATTCGGTGCTCGAAATCGTCAACGACGACATGCCGTTCCTCGTGGATTCGGTCCTCGCCGAACTCGCCGAGCGAGGCATCGAAGTCCGCTTCGTCGTTCACCCTGTGCTGACGGTGGTGCGCGACGATACCGGCCGCCTTACTGCCTTCAAGGGCACGAAGCCCGCTGCTGGGGCGCTGCGCGAAAGCGTCATCTACATCCATATCGAGCGTATCGACGAAGAAGCGCGCCGCGCGGAGATCGTCGAGGCGATGGAGCAGGTGCTCGCCGATGTGCGTGTCTGCGTTCGCGATTGGCGAGCAATGATTGCGCGCGTGGCCGAGGTGATCGCCGAACTCAAGGCAAATCCGCCGCCATTGCCGGCGGCCGAGATCGCCGAGGCCATCGCCTTCCTCGAATGGCTGGTCGATAACAATTTCACTTTCCTGGGCATTCGCAACTATAGGTTCACGGCCGCCGAGGATGCGCTCGAGCCCATATTCGAGAGCGGGCTCGGGATACTGCGTGCGCGCGACATGACGGTGCTGCGGCGCTGGAACGAGCCTCTTGCCATTACGCCGCAGATACAGGCGGTGCTCAAACAGCCGACGCTGCTCATCGTCACCAAGGCCGCAGCGCGCTCGCGCGTGCATCGGCGCGTGTACATGGACTATGTGGGCGTGAAGCGCTTCGATCACGACGGCAAGCTCGTCGGCGAGTTCCGCGTCGTGGGACTCTTCACGTCCACTGCGTATACGCGCTCGACCCGCTCGATCCCGTACTTGCGCCGCAAGGTGGACGCGGTCATGACGCGTGCCGGCTTCGATCCGGACGGACACTCCGGCAAAGCGCTGGCCAACGTGCTCGAAAATTACCCGCGCGACGAACTGTTTCAACTCGACGAGGATACGCTCTACCAATTCGCGCTGGCGGTTCTGCAGCTCGACGAGCGGCCGCGCGTGCGGGTCTTTCCGCGGCGCGACCGCTTCGATCGCTTCGTCTCGATCCTCGTTTACGTCCCGCGCGAGCGCTATGACAGTAGCGTGCGAAAGGCGATCGGAGATTATCTTGCCGACGCCTACAAAGGCCGCGTGAGCGCGTTCCATCCGTTCTTCCCCGAGGGACAGCTTGTTCGCGTCCACTTCATCATCGCGCTTTCGTCGGGCGCCCAGGCGCCGAACCCGGATCGTGCCAGCCTCGAGCGCGCAGTCGAGGCGATCGTGCGCACCTGGGTCGACGAGCTCGGCGAGGAGCTGGCGCGCAACTACGATCCGCTGAAGGCACGCGCGCTGTTCAAGCGTTACCGCGACGCCTTCTCGGAGGGATATCGGGAGAACTATTCGCCCATCACGGCGCTCGGCGATATCCGAATCATCGAAGGGCTCTCGCCGAGCCGCCCGCTCGGTGTCGACTTTCATCGCCGCGCCTTCGACGTCAGCAACTGCGTCGGATTGAAGGTATGGAGCTACAATCGGCCGATCCCGCTGTCCGAGCGCGTCCCCGTGCTCGAGAACATGGGCTTCAAGGTCGTTGACGAGCGCACATATCAGATCGCTCGCAGTGCCAAAGACAGGGGGCAATATGACGAAGGCGATGCGAGATCCGAGCATCGTGATGCCGATGTGTGGTTTCATGACATGGTGCTCGAGCGCGCCGATGGCCGCGCGGTCGATCTCGAGGCCAACAAGCATAGCCTCGAGGCGGCCTTCCTGGTGGTGATGCGCGGTGGCGCCGAGAACGACGGCTACAATGCGCTCGTGCTGATCGCGGGGCTGATGTGGCGCGACGTGTCGCTCATTCGCACGATGTCACGCTTTTTGCGGCAGATCCACGTACCCTATTCCCAGGGGTACATGTCGACGACGCTGGTCAAGCACGCATCGATCGCCGCCGATCTCGTCCGCCTGTTCGCCGCCCGCTTCGATCCGCGCCTCGATATCTCCGCCGACGAGCGCAATGCGCGCGAGGCGAAGATCGCAGCCCGCCTCGAATCCGCTCTCAGAGGAGTCGAAAGCCTCGATGAGGACCGCATCCTGCGCCGCTTCGTCAATGCCATCACAGCGGCGATCCGCACCAATTTCTATCAGATCGATGCCAATGGGCAGCCCAAGCAGCTCATCGCGATCAAGTTCGCGAGTCGCGCGCTCGACGCTTTGCCGCTGCCGCGACCGCGATACGAGATCTTCGTATATTCGCCTCGCGTCGAAGGACTGCACCTGCGATTCGGCAAGGTCGCGCGTGGCGGCATCCGCTGGTCGGACCGGCCGCAAGACTTCCGCACCGAAATTCTCGGCCTGGCCAAGGCGCAGCAAGTCAAGAACGCGGTGATCGTTCCGGTTGGCGCCAAAGGCGGCTTCGTGCCGAAGCTCGTGCTCAGGGGAGGAACGCGCGAGGTGGTGCAGGCCGAGGGAACGGCCGTCTATAAGCTGTTCATTTCAAGCTTGCTCGACATTACCGACAATCTCGGGGACCAGGGGGTGATTGCGCCTGAGAATGTCGTGCGTCATGACGACGACGATCCCTATCTCGTGGTCGCCGCCGACAAGGGCACGGCGACCTTCTCCGACATCGCCAATGGCATCGCCCGCGAGCATCGCTTCTGGCTCGACGATGCCTTCGCTTCCGGCGGCTCGGCCGGTTACGACCACAAGAAGATGGGCATCACCGCGCGCGGCGCCTGGGAATCGGTCAAGCGTCACTTTCGTGAGATGGATGTAGACATTGCCAAGACGCCGTTCACGGTCGTCGGCGTCGGCGATATGTCGGGCGACGTGTTCGGCAATGCCATGCTGCGGGCGCGAACCATCAAGCTCGTCGCCGCCTTCGACCATCGCGACATTTTCGTCGACCCGGCACCGAATCCGCAAACAAGCTACGACGAGCGCCGACGCCTGTTCGATCTGCCGCGTTCGAGCTGGCAGGACTACGACCGTAGCCTGATCTCCAGAGGAGGCGGCGTGTTCTCCCGAGCGGCCAAGGAGATCGCGCTCTCGCCCGAGGCGCGCTCCGCGCTGGGTTTTGCAGCGGAAAAAGCAACGCCGGACGACGTCATCAAGGCGATACTGAAGGCGCCGGTCGACCTTCTCTTTTTCGGGGGCATCGGCACATTTGTGCGCGCCTCGTCGGAGGCGGACGACGCGGTCGGCGACCGCGGCAATGACGCGGTTCGCGTCGCCGGCGCCGAGATCCGCGCCAAGGTGATCGGCGAGGGCGCCAATCTCGGCATGACCCAGCGCGGCCGGATCGAGGCGTCCTTGCGCGGCGTCAGACTCAACACTGACGCCATCGACAATTCGGCCGGCGTGAACACCTCCGATATCGAGGTCAACATCAAGATCGCGTTGGCGCGGCCGATGCGCGACGGGCGGCTCTCGCGCGAGAGGCGCGACGCGCTCTTGGCCGACATGACCGAGGACGTGGCAGCGCTCGTCCTGCGCAACAATTATCTGCAGACGCTAGCGATCTCGCTCGCCGAGCGGCGGGGGCTCGAGGATCTCGGCTTCGAGCAGCGGCTGATGCAAACGCTGGAGCGGGACGGTGAGCTCGACCGCGCAGTAGAGTTTCTGCCCGACGATGTGGAGATCGCCGAGCGCCGACGGCGTTCGCAGGCTTTGACTCGGCCCGAGCTTGCGGTGCTGCTCGCCTATGCCAAGCTCGCGCTCAATCACGAGCTCGTGCAATCGAACGTGCCGGACGATCCCTATCTCGGCCGCGAGCTGGGCCGCTATTTTCCCAAGGCGCTCGCAGACAAATTTCCCGATGCGCTCGAGCAGCATCGGCTGCGGCGCGAGATCATCGCCACTCAGCTCGCCAATTCCATGATCAATCGCGGCGATCCCTCGCTCTTGGTCCGCATCGCGGATCAGACCGGCGCATCGGCGGCGCAGATTGCCGCCGCCTTCGCCGCGGTGCGCGACAGCTACGGCATGACCGCGCTCAACTCCGAAATTGACGCGCTCGATAACAAGATTTCCGGCCGGCTCCAGATCGAGCTCTACCTCGCCGTGCAGGATCTGCTGCTCGATCGTCTGGTCTGGGTCCTGCGGAACGTCGACCTCGCGCAGGGGCTGGCCGCGATCGTCGCGCACTATCAGGAAGGAATTGCGGCCGTCGAAGCTGCGCTCGACGCCGCGCTCCCCCAGGCGGCCGCCGCCGCACGAGACACGCGTGAGGCCGAACTGCGCAAGCAAGGCGTGCCGGAGGCGTTGGCGCGGCGGCTCTCGACGCTGCCCGCGCTCGTGGCGGCGCCCGACATCGTCATGGTCGCCGACCGCACCCGGCGAGCTATTGCCGAGGTCGCGGCGACATATTTCGCGGCTGAAGCATTCTTTCGTCTGGACCACATCACCAATGGCGCGCGCGGCATTACCATTTCCGACTACTTCGATCGCCTGGCGCTCGACCGCGCGCTCGATTCCATCGGCGATGCCGAGCGGCGGCTCACCGCCGCCATGATGGGCAGCGGCGGCGCCGGACCTGAGGCGGTGGAGGCCTGGGTCGCACCGCGCAAAGCCGAGGTCGAGCGCATCCGCATGGCGGTCAACGAGATCGCCAGTTCCGGGCTGACCTTGTCCAAGCTTTCGGTGGCAGCGAGCCTGTTGGGGGATTTGGCGAAGGATTGACGCACACGCTGCTATTGTCGGCAGTTCAATGCCGGAAATGCCGGGTGCCCGTGAATACCATGGCGACACCGCGGTCGTCGGCGGCCTTGATCACCTCGTCATCGCGCACAGAGCCGCCGGGCTGGATCACGGCGGTCGCGCCTGCTTCGATCGCGACCACAAGCCCGTCGGCGAAAGGAAAGAAGGCATCCGAGGCCACGACCGATCCTTGGGTCAGCGGCGCCGAAAGCCTCGCCGCGGCGGCGGCGTCCTCGGCCTTGCGCGCAGCGATACGGGCAGAATCAATCCGGCTCATCTGGCCGGCGCCGATGCCGACCGTCGCGCAATCCTTGGCATAGACGATGGTGTTCGATTTCACGTGCTTGGCGATACGGAAAGCAAAAGCAAGATCGGTAAGCTCGGCGTTGGTCGGCGCGCGCTTGGTCACGACTTTGAGCGTCATGTCATCCACGACCGCGTCGTCACGCGACTGCACGAGTAAGCCGCCCGCAACCGATTTCACCAGCATGCCTCTCGCGCGCGGATCAGGCAGGCCGCCGGCGATCAGCAAGCGAAGGTTCTTCTTCGCGCCGACAATGGCGATAGCGTCCTCGCTCGCGTCCGGCGCGATGATGACTTCGGTGAAGATGTCCGTAATGGCTTGCGCCGCTTCGGCATCGAGCTTGCGGTTCACCGCCACGATCCCGCCGAAGGCTGACACGGGATCGCAGGCCAGCGCCTTGCGATAAGCGTCGATGAGACTCGCGCCCTCGGCCGCGCCGCACGGATTGGCGTGCTTGACGATGACGCAGGCCGCCGTGCGTCGGGGATCGAATTCGGCGACGCATTCGTAGGCCGCGTCGGTGTCATTGATGTTGTTATAGGAGAGCTTTTTGCCTTGCACCTGGCGCGCGGTGGCGACGCCGGCCCGCAACTCGCTCGTGCGATAGAACGCCGCCGACTGATGCGGATTTTCGCCGTAGCGCAGCGGCTCGAGGAGGTGCCCGCCGACGGCACGGAAAGCCGGCGCCGGGTCCGAAAGCTCCTTCGCGAACCAATCGGCGATCGCCGCGTCATAAACCGCGGTGCGAGCATAGGCCTTGGCGGCAAGCTTGCGGCGCAGCGCGAGCGTGGTCGCGCAGTCGTGCTGTCTGAGCTCCGCCAGCACGGCCGCATAGTCGCTCGGATCGACCACGACCGCCACGTCAGCATGGTTCTTGGCGGCGGCGCGGATCATGGCGGGCCCGCCGATGTCGATATTTTCGATGCAGGTCGCAAAGTCCGCGCCCTTCGCCACTGTTGCTTCGAACGGATAAAGGCTGACGACGAGCAGATCGATCGGCCGGATGCCGTGCGAGCGCATGGCCGCCGCGTGATCCTCATTCTCGCGCATGGCGAGCAGCCCGCCGTGCACCTTGGGATGCAGCGTCTTCACCCGACCGTCCATCATTTCGGGGAAGCCGGTCAGCTCGGAAACGTCGAGCACGGCAAGGTCGGCGTCCGCCAGCGCTTTGCGGGTACCGCCGGTTGAGATCAACTCGATTCCCGCGGCGGTCAGCGCACGCGCGAACTCGACGAGGTCCGATTTGTCGGAAACGGAGATCAGAGCGCGGCGGACGCGGCGGAGGCGATCGGTCATGATCGACTAGCGGGTATCATAGCGACAGCAACATTCAAAGCTGGACGCCGCGGGATCACAGCGGCAGCCGCGGTTCGTCGTCGCGGCCGCGCCGCGACCCAGCCGGTCCGGCCTGCGCGGCATGGGCTGCGAACGTCCAACGCACCCTCGGCACGTTGCGCGCACGACCATAAATGACGAGCTGCACGGTGCGACGCGGTCCGTCCGGGCCGGCGAGATAGACGCTCTCTTCCACCTCGACGCGGTCCCCGTAGGCGGTGAACGTCCACACTTCTTTGTTGGGCATTGCCAGCATGGCGCCGTGTCCGTCGGACAGCCGGTTGGCCTTGACCGTTGGATGCAGGTGGAAGCGCAAAGCGAATTGATCGCGGTCCGCCGGCACCAGCTCACCGCGGGCCGGCGTGAACGAGTCCTCTCCATCGAGCCTGCGTCCGTCGCCCGAGAGCATGAGCACGCGCTCATGGACGACATTGAAGATGTCGGCGTATCCGTCATGCGATGCGCGCAGCAGGGTGTCGCCCCCTTGCTCCTCGCGGGCGACCGCCACCTGGCGTGGCCCGGCAATCATCGGCGTGCCATACAGCATGCGCCGCACAGGACCAGCCTCGATAAAGCGGCATGACGACGTATCGTTGAGCGTGGCGGTGGAATGTGCGGCGGTCGTGCGCGCGACTTGCCGCCAGCCTTCGCGACTTGCCACCGGCAATCCGCAATTGACGACGATGCGATTCTGCTTCGCCGAGAGCTCGAACGAGAGGCAGCCGGCGTGCGCTTGCTGGCTTACCGCCATCGGCGGCGGGCGGCCGGCATCCATCAAGACCAGCGTGCCCGCGCTCTCCAGGCGCTGGTAACCGGAATGGGGCGCGTTCGCGAGCGGCGCGCCGCGGGCGTCGTCATACGCGAGAATGGTGGTGATGAGATCGGTTGGTGTCGGCCCCATGCCGTTGAAGAGCGCGAAGTTGCCGTCGCCGTGCCGGAAGAAGCGCAGCATCGGCATCATGCGATCGATGGCATTGAGCAGCGCTGGTGGCGGCGCGAGATTGCGGGCGGTGAACGCGGTCCGCAACGGCAAGAGGTCGATCAGCAACTGGACAAGCGCACCGGGATTACGGCTGATATGACCGCCGTCGGGCAGGATCTGACGCACCAACTCGTCTGAAAGTCGCTTGCTGGCGGCGCGGATATGACGGTGTTGGCGCGCCATGCACAACGCCGCATAGCTGAGCGCGATCGCCGCCTGCAGGCGCGGCGCGCCGTCGCGCGTTTGCGAAGCCGTGTGACGCAGATGCCGGACCTGCCGCGTCAGGCTGCGCAGGAACCGGCGATAGAAGTGGACGTCGGCATCGTCGAGCAGCAGCGGCGCCTGGCTGAGCCACGAGACAATTCGCCGTGCGACCACCTCGGAACGCCAAGCGATCCGGTCTTGGGAACTGTTGAGCGTGATCCACTCGTCCACCAGCGCGCGCGCGTTGGCGCGGCTGATGCCGGAGCCGGCGGCGCGCAAATGGCGCAACCAGCCGAAGCCGAACAGCGTCGCCGCCCAGTCCTCGGACGGTGGTGAGATTTCGAAGGGGGAGCGGGAATCGCAGGTTACGACCTTGCCCGCAAACGCGAAGCGGCCGGCGTAGATTTCGCTTGCCCGGGTTGCGTCGCTGGTTCGCAGATCCTGCGGCGCGATCACGATACGGTCCGACTTGCCGAAGGAGAACGGCCAGTTGACGATCGGATGCGCCGCGACGCGGGTGGTGAGCCTGCCAAGGAGGCCGCGGGCCACGACCACGGACAATCTCGTGCCTTCCGCGACCGAAACGCGCGACATCGAGGCGCTGGCTCCCCTCCAGTGCGGGCAAACCCCGTAGGCGGCAACATAGCGAAGGGTGTGGCAACGGCCAACCGCGGATAACCCCTTCAAATCCTTTGCAGACGGGCGGCGTAGAAGCCGTCCAGGCCGGCCATGCGCGAATCAGGGTCTGGCAGGTGACAGGGCAGGGTTCGCAGATCGCCATCCGCGGTGAGCCATTCGCTGTGGCCGTGGACTTCACCCGACGAGACGGGCCGGCGAACGAGGCTGGGGGTGTGACTGAGCAGATCGCGGATGATCTCGGGTCCTTCCTCCGGTTCGAGCGAGCAGGTGCAGTAGACCAGGAAGCCGCTTGGCTTGGTGAGCTGCACCGCTTGAGCCACAAGGCGACGTTGCAGCGCTGCAAGTGCAGGGATGTCGGCGGCGCGCTTGAGCCAGGGGATATCGGGATGACGACGGATGGTTCCCGTCGACGAGCAGGGCGCGTCGAGGAGGACGGCATCGAACGGCCCGGCCTGCCATTCGGTGACGTCGGCGATGACGGTTTCTGCCGTGAGCTGCAGCCGCGTGAGATTGTGCCGCAGCCGCTCGAGCCTGTGCGACGCGCGGTCGACGGCGACGACGCGGGCACCGGCGGCCGCGAGCTGAGCGGTCTTGCCGCCCGGCGCCGCGCACAGATCGGCGACGGTGAGCCCGCGCACGTCGCCGAGTAGCTTCGCCGGGAGTGCCGCGGCAGCGTCCTGGATCCACCAGGCACCCTCGGCGTAGCCGGGCAATTGCGAGATCGGTCCATGCACGATCGCGCGCACCGACCCGGTGGGGAGCACGCGCCCGTCGAGCACGTTCGCCCAATGCTCCGGGTCATTCTTCACCGTCAGATCGAGCGCCGGCTCGTGCGAGTTGGCCACGGCGATCGCATGTGCAGTCGTTGTTCCATAACTCTTTTCCCAGCGCGCCATCAGCCAGTGCGGTGTATCGAGCGCGGTGGTGTCGACGGTGCCGAGGAATTGCGTGCCCTCGCGAGTGACGCGCCGGAGCACGGCGTTGACCAGGCCGGCATAGCGCGACGCGCGGCGGTCGGCCTGCACCAGGCGCACCGCAAGGTCCACGGCCGCGTGGTCTGGTATCTCGAGCCAAAGGATTTGCGCCGCACCGAGAAGCAAGGCGGTTTCCACCTGCGGCGCGCCGGCGGGAAGTTTTAGCCATTGAGCGAGGAGGTGGCGCAACGTGCCCAGCCTACGCAGCACCGTGGCCACCAAGGTACGCACCAACGCGCGGTCGCGAGCGGCAAGCGTTGTGAAATCGGGGTGTGCCGCCCGTTCCTCCAGCTCGTCGTCGAGCGGCCGGCGGCGGCGCAGAACTCCGTCGAGAATGTCGGCAGCGATCCGCCGTGCGGCCAAGCCGGGAGCGTCAACCGCGCGATCGGGACGGACCATGCCCGTCATTTGCCACGAAAACGGCAGGAGCAGCGAGGGCCGAGGGTATCAGCCCCAGGGGCCGCGATTTTCTCCGCGGCTGCCCGCAGTGCCCCACGGGTTTCCCCAACGCCGGGGATAGGCGGGCGCAGTCGGGCGCGTCCAACCGCTGGAGCCGATTTCCGCCGCCAATCGTTGCAGCGCGGCGATGCGATTCTCGGTCGAAGGATGGGTTGCGAACAGATTGTCCATCCCGTGGCCGGTCAGCGGATTGACGATGAAGAGATGCGCGGTCGCCGGCGCTCGCTCGGCGGTGGGGTTCTCAACAGACGCCGCAGCGGAAGATATCTTCGCCAGCGCGGAGGCGAGCGCGTCTGGACGTCCGCTGATACGGGCGCCGAGTTCGTCAGCGGCGTATTCCCGCGTGCGGCTGATTGCCATCTGCACGAGCATGGCCGCGATTGGCGCGAGGATCACCATCGCGACGGTACCGATCACGCCGGGGCCGCTGTTGCCGTCGCGATGGCCGCCGAAAAAGAACCCAAACTGCGCCAACATGGAAATTGCACCGGCGATGGTGGCGGTGATCGTCATCGTCAGCGTGTCACGATTTCTGATATGGGCAAGCTCGTGGGCGATTACGCCGGCCACTTCTTCGCGGGAGAGCATTTGCAGCAGTCCGGTCGTCACCGCCACTGCCGCATGCTCGGGGTTGCGTCCGGTGGCAAACGCGTTGGGCTGCGGATTGTCCATGAGATACACGCGCGGCATGGGCAGGCCGGCGCCGCGCGCAAGATCCTGCACGAGGTGCACGAGGTCGGGCGCAGCGCTCTCGTCGACCTCCTGGGCGTCGTGCATCGCCAACACGAGCTTGTCGGCATTCCAGTAGCTCGCAAGATTCATGGCGGCGGCGACAATGAGCGCGATCACGGCGCCGCTCCCGCCGCCGATCAAATAGCCGACTCCCATGAAGAGGGCGGTCAGCCCCGCCAGTAGGATGGCGGTACGCAGATAGTTCATCGTCGCCTCCTCCCTGGACCTGGGCGGCATGCCTTCGCGGCGCAGCCCGGCCCGACATTGCGGCGTAAGATGTTGGGTCGCTCCTGGGGATTCGCCAGAGGCCCGCTTCGCTGTGCCGCACGGCAGGTCTTGATCTTGGCCCGCCGAGATCACATTGAATCGATAAATGGTCGAAATGAAACCGAAGCCCGCGTCAGGCGCTTCGCCGAAAAAGCCGATTTCGGCGGCGGCGCAGCGAGCTCTCGCTGAGGCCGCGGCGCGGCGCGCCGAGGGTGACCGCGCGGCTGGGCAACCGGCGCCGGAGCTAGGTAAGAGCGGTAAACTCGATCCCGTCCGTTACGGGGACTGGGAGATCAAAGGTATCGCCACCGACTTTTGAGTGCTGCAAGGCACTTCGACGCGTCCGCGCAGTTGCCCATCGACCGGACAGATCGCGCCGCCAAGGCGCAAGCCTTCGATGCACAGCCGCATCAATTCGGGCGCGCAGTTATATTCAAAGAATGAACCGACTCAAATCCGCGTTCTTCGCGAGGTCGCCGATATGCTTATCCACATAGGCGGCGTCGATTGCCACCGTATCGCCGGAGTGGTCGGGAGCTGCGAACGAAATCTCGTCGAGCACGCGCTCCATGACCGTCTGCAGCCGCCGCGCACCGATATTCTCGACGCTGGAATTGACGGCCACCGCCACGTCGGCGATGGCGTCGATCGCGTCGGGGGTGAATTCGAGCGTCACCCCTTCGGTCGCCAGCAGCGCGATGTATTGCTTGATCAGCGACACCTCGGTTTCCGTGAGAATGCGCCGGAAGTCGTCGCGCGTGAGCGGAGCGAGCTCGACCCGAATCGGCAGCCGCCCCTGCAGCTCGGGCAGCAGATCGGACGGTTTCGAGAGGTGGAATGCCCCGGATGCGATGAACAAGATATGATCCGTCTTCACCGTGCCGTGTTTGGTCGAGACCGTGGTCCCCTCGATCAGCGGCAGCAGGTCGCGTTGCACGCCCTCGCGCGACACGTCGGCGCCTACACGTCCTTCCCGGCCGGCGATCTTGTCGATCTCGTCGAGGAACACGATGCCGTTCTGCTCGACCGCCTTGATCGATTCCATCACCAACTGGTCGTTGTCGAGGAGCTTGTCTGATTCCTCGTTGATCAAGATGTCGTGCGACTCTGCGACGGTGACACGGCGGGTCTTGCTGCGCCCGCCTCCGAGCTTGCCAAAAATGTCGCCGATCGAGATGGCGCCCATCTGCGCGCCCGGCATGCCGGGAATTTCGAACAGCGGTATGCCGCCGCCGGCCGCCTGCACCTCGATCTCGATTTCCTTGTCGTTGAGCTCGCCGGCGCGCAGCCGTTTGCGAAAGGTGTCCTTGGTCGCGGCGCTGGCGTGCTCGCCGACGAGTGCGTTCACCACCCGATCCTCGGCGGCGAGCTGGGCGCGTGCGCGCACGTCCTTGCGCTTTCTCTCCCGCATCTGCGTGATCGCCACTTCCACGAGATCGCGCACGATCTGCTCGACGTCGCGGCCGACATAGCCGACCTCGGTGAACTTGGTCGCTTCGACCTTGATGAACGGCGCCCCGGCGAGCCTGGCGAGGCGCCGGGAAATCTCCGTTTTGCCGACGCCGGTCGGGCCGATCATAAGGATGTTCTTGGGCAGAACCTCTTCGCGCAGCTTCTCATCGAGCTGCAGGCGCCGCCAGCGATTGCGCAGCGCAATCGCCACCGCCCGTTTGGCATCGGTTTGGCCGATGATGAAGCGATCAAGCTCGGAAACGATCTCGCGAGGGGAAAAGTCGGTCATTGAAGGCCTTATTTGGCCCCTGCCACGGGCCGGTGCAATGGCGTCGCCGCGCCTCTCATCGCCTCGAACGGCAATACAAGTGCCATGGTGTTGGAGGTGAAATTGTCCCGCTGTCGTGTCTTGCTCAGCCGGCGACCATGTCTGTTAGGCCGAGATTGTCTTTGACCGCATCATAGCTTCTCGATCGTGACGTTGCGGTTGGTGTAGACGCAGATGTCGGCGGCGATGTCCATCGCCTTGCGCACGATCGCCTCGGCATCGAGCGAACCGTCAATCATCGCGCGGGCAGCCGCCAGCGCGTAATTGCCGCCCGAGCCGATGCCCATCACGCCGGCCTCGGGCTCGAGCACATCACCGGTACCGGTGAGCACTAACGACACCTGCGCATCGGCGACGATCATCATGGCCTCGAGTCGCCGCAGGTACCGGTCGGTGCGCCAATCCTTGGCGAGTTCGACCGCGGCGCGGGTGAGCTGCCTCGGATATTGCTCGAGTTTCGCTTCGAGCCGCTCGAACAACGTGAAGGCGTCCGCCGTCGCGCCGGCAAACCCTCCGATCACGTCGCCCTTGCCCAGACGGCGCACCTTCTTGGCGTTGGCCTTGACGATCGTCTGCCCGATCGAAACCTGCCCATCGCCCCCGATCACCACGCTGCCGCCCTTGCGGACGGTAAGGATGGTGGTGCCGTGCCAGGGATCGGGCGAGATAGGCTGCATGCGCAAATCCGGAAACTGCATTTAAGCATTCTGCACTGGGCGCGCAAATGCCGGCGTCGCTGGAGTGGCGAAGACGGCCAACCCCTGATAAAAGGCGCGCGGCTCAGGACGACGAGACGCATTCATGCGCAAAGGCTCGGTCAAGCGCAGCACCAAGGAAACCGACGTCGAGGTCGCAGTCGACCTTGACGGGACGGGAGCGGCGTCGATCTCCACCGGCATCGGGTTTCTCGACCACATGCTCGATCTCTTGGCGCGCCACTCCCGCATCGACCTGACGGTGAAAGCCAAGGGCGACCTGCACGTCGATCATCATCACACCACCGAGGACGTCGGCATCGCGCTCGGACAGGCCGTGAAGCAGGCGCTCGGCGACATGAAAGGCATCACGCGTTATGCCGACGTTCATGTGCCCATGGACGAGGCGCTCACGCGCGTGGCGCTCGACGTCTCCGGCCGGCCCTTCCTGGTGTTCAACGCCGAGTTCGTGCGCGACAAGGTCGGCAGCTTCGATACCGA
>CBFGVM010000064.1:0-13947 GCA_965652015.1 uncultured Alphaproteobacteria bacterium | reverse complement strand
CCACGACCTTTCCCTCGCGTTGAACCGCGCGGATCATGGCCGGCAGCTGATCCCCGACCTTGTCCGCACCCATCCGCACGATCAGCGTCAGACGGCCCGGCTCATTTTCCGGATTGAGAATGTCGATCACGCGCAGCAACTCGTCGACCCTGGTGGACGGACCGCACTTGAGTCCCAGCGGGTTGATGAGGCCGCGGCAGAACTCGACATGGGCATGATCGGGCTGGCGGGTGCGGTCGCCGATCCACAGCATGTGGGCCGAGGTGCAGCAGAAGGTGCCGGGATGCGTGGAATCCTCGCGCGTCATCGCCTGCTCGTAGCCGAGCAGCAGCGCCTCGTGGCTGGTGTAGAACTCGGTGCTCTTGAGTTCGGGGTGGCTTTCGAGATCGAGGCCGCAGGCCTGCATGAAGCCCAGCGCCTCGCTGATGCGGTCGGCAAGTTCCTCATAATGGTGCGACTGCGGCGAGTCCTTGACGAAGCCGAGCGTCCACTGCCGGACATTCGCGAGATTGGCATAGCCGCCGTGCACGAAAGCACGCAGCAGGTTGAGCGTCGCGGCCGAATGCCGATAAGCCTCGATCTGGCGCTCCGGGTCCGGACGGCGCGCGGCTTCATCGAAGTCGACGCCGTTGATGATGTCGCCGCGGTAGCTGGGCAACTCCTTGCCGTCGCGTTTCTCCATCGGCGACGTGCGGGGCTTGGCGAATTGACCGGCGATGCGGCCGACCTTCACCACCGGCAAGGCAGCGGCGTAGGTGAGCACCACCGCCATCTGCAAAAAGACGCGCAGGAAGTCGCGGATATTGTTGGCGCTGACGTTATTGGCGCTGGGCTCGGTGAACGCTTCGGCGCAATCGCCTCCCTGCAGCAGAAATCCCTCGCCTGCGGCGACCCGGCCGAGCGCCTTTTTCAGGCTGCGCGCTTCGCCGGCAAAAACGAGCGGCGGGAACGTGGCAAGGCGCCCCTCGACCGAGGCGAGCGCCTGCTGGTCTGGATATTCGGGCACCTGCATGATGGGCTTTTGCCGCCAACTGTCGCGCGTCCAACGCTCGGGCATGATCGCCCTCCACTAAGCTCAAACCCCGGTAAGGGCGAGATTTTTGCGGAGCTTATACACGAGGGTCGGCGCCGCAGGCCAGATGGAATTGGATGCGGGAGCCCGCAACGAGCAGCCAAACGCCGCCCTATTCCGCGGCCTCGCGGCGAAAACTCAGCGCCTTCTCGCGCAATGTCACGAGCTCCTCGGCCGCGGTCGGATGCACCGCCATCACCGCGTCGATATCTGCCTTCGTCGCCTTCATCTTTACCGCGATTCCGACGAGCTGGATCATTTCGCCGGCGTCAGGCCCTACGATGTGGCAGCCGACAACACGATCGCTCTCGCCGTCGACGACGAGCTTGAAGAACGCACGCGTATCGCGCGCCGCGAGCGTCATCTTCAGCGGCCGGAACGAGGTCTTGTAGATGTCGACCTTCGCCAGCCGCTCGCAGGCTTGTGCCTCCGTCAGGCCGATCGCGCCGACTTCGGGCTCGGAGAACACCGCCGTCGGGACATTGGTGTGATCGACCGCCGTCGGCTTGCCGCCGAACACCGTATCGGCAAAGGCATGGCCCTCGCGGATGGCGACCGGGGTGAGGTTGACACGGTTGGTGACGTCGCCGATCGCATAGACGTGCGGGACCGAGGTCTGCGACATCGGGTCGACGGCGATGCCGCGGTTGGCGGCGAGCTGCACGCCCGCTGCCTCGAGACCGAAACCGCCGACGTTCGGCCACCGCCCGATTGCGAACATCACCTTGTCGACTTCGACCGAGCTGTCATCGGACAGTTTGGCGGTAAAGGTATCTTGCGTGCATTGCACGGCGCGCACCGTCTTGCCGCAAACGATCTTGACTCCCCGCTTGGTCATCTCCGCGTTGAGGTGCGCGCGCAGGTCATCGTCGAAACCCCGCAAAATATTTTGTCCGCGGTAGATCAGGGTTACTTCGGAGCCCAGACCGTTGAAAATGGCGGCGAACTCAACCGCGATATAGCCGCCGCCCTGGATCAGGATGCGCTCGGGCAATTTCTCCAGCTGGAACGCCTCGTTCGAGGAGATGACATGTTCGATGCCCGGGATCGCTGGACCCATCCATGGCGCCGCACCGGTGGCAATAAGAATGTAGCGGGGCCGGATCGCTGTCCCATTCGCGACCAGACGCACCGTATGCGCATCTTCCAGCACCGCGCGGCTCTTGACGACCTTGACGCGAGCGCGCTCGAGCGTGGTGGTATAGGCGAGTTCAAGGCGCGCAATCTCGCGGTCCTTATTGGCGATGAGGCTTGGCCAGTCGAAACGCGGTTCGTTAAGCGTCCAGCCGTAACCGGCCGCGTCCTCGAAGTCATCGGCAAAGCGCGAGGCGTAGACCAGGAGTTTTTTAGGAACGCAGCCGCGAATCACGCATGTGCCGCCGACCCGGTACTCTTCGGCAACCATGACGCGCGCGCCATATTCGGCTGCGATGCGTGCCGCGCGCACACCCCCCGAGCCTGCTCCGACGACGAGCAGATCGACGTCGTGATCAGCCATATCGTCGGATCCGAGGCATCGCCGGGCGCTGCATCTAGATGTCGTGGCCTCGTTTCTTCATTTCGGCCCGCATCTTGGCGATGACCTCCTGCGACAGACCTTCGGCCCAGGTCTGGGCAGTTCTCATGCTCTGATCGAGGATGTTGGGCTCCTCCGTCACCAACTTACGCCCGAGCGGGGACTTGTAGAAGGAAAGCGCGTCCTTGAGCTCCTGTTCGGTGAACCGCGAGGCATAAATCTTGGCGACCTCGGTCATGAGGTCGGCAGTGCGCGTCGCATAGTCCGCGTGCAACTTGGCTGCGACTTCATTCAAATCCTTGCCGAGCATCGGGTTGGTTTGCAGCAAGACGCTCTTGGTTCTCTCGATGACGCCGGAAACCAAAGGCCTATAGAGTTCGCCGGCGCCCTTGGCAGTAATTACCTCCTTAGCGGTCGCCACCGCGGTCGCCGAAGGCTGTTGCGCCTCGGCGGTGGCGATGCCCAGAGTGAGTGCGAGCCCCAGCGCAAACAGCGTGGCGCAAAGCGGCCTGGCGGTTGAATAGAAAAACATAAGGACCCTCCTCTTCGAGTGCTTAGCGCCGCTCGATCACGCGCACGCCGCTCGGGCCGGCGATTATCGCCGCGTGGGCGAGCCCGATGAACAGACCGTGCTCGACCACGCCGGCAATGCCGTCAAGACGCTCGGCGAGCGATTTCGGATCGGCGATCCGCTCGAGTGCGGCATCGAGTATCCAGTGCCCTCCGTCCGTGACGAAAGCGTGGCCGTCCTTGGCACGCCGCAGCAGCGCGGGCCCGGTGCAACCGACCGCCGCGACCGCCGCTTCGATCGCCCGCCGCGTCGCGCCCAATCCGAACGGGACCACCTCGACCGGCAGCGGGAAGCGGCCGAGCGAGGAAACCCATTTGGATTCATCGGCAATGACGATCATGCGCGCCGAGGCCGAAGCGACGATCTTTTCCCGCAGCAGCGCGCCCCCTCCGCCCTTGATCAGGCTCAGATCGGGCGCGATCTCGTCGGCACCGTCCACGGTGAGATCAAGCTGCGGCGTCTCATCCAGACTGGTGAGCAGAATCCCCAGCCGCTCGGCGTCGCTGTGAGTTGCCTCCGACGTGGCCACGGTAATGACGTCGAGCCCGCCGCGGACGCGTTGCGCGAGAAGCTCGACGAAATGCTTGGCGGTCGAGCCGCTGCCGAGGCCAAGCCGCATGCCGGGACGCACGAATTCAAGGGCGCGGGCCGCGGCTGCGCGTTTTTGGTCCTCAAGATCCATCGCAATTAAGACAATCGGCTCGGCATCGCAGCAAAAACGGGGCATATCTAGCGCCGTTCAGCGCGGGCGCATAGTCCATGTGCCGGGCGGACAAACGGCTCAAATCGCTCCCCCCGCTTTCGGGGGAACGAGCGGTAAAGTCCCGTCAAGCGCATCGAATACCGAGCCTTACTATTGGCCAATTTTCGGCTACCCATCAGCAATGATGGGGGCTCCGACGGTCGTCTTCGATCTCGACGGCACGCTGGTCGACAGCGCGCCCGATCTCGTCGCCACGGTCAACACTGTCTTCGCCCGCGAAGGTCTGCCGCCGGTGGCTTACGAGACCGCGCGCAACTTGGTGGGCGGCGGTGCGCGCTCGCTGATCGAACGCTCACTCAGAGCCGAGGGGCGCAAGCTCGGCGTGGGCGAAGTGGACCGGCTCGTCAAAGAGTTCATTGCGCATTATGCCGCGCACATCGCCGATCGTTCCCGGCCGTTCCCGGGCCTCGAAGCCACCCTCGATGAACTCGGCGCCGTCGGCTGTCGGTTTGCGGTCTGCACCAACAAGCTGGAATGGCTATCGGTGCGGCTGCTCGACGCACTCGGCCTCTCGAAGCGCTTCGTCGCCATTTGTGGAGCAGACACGTTCGGATTGCGAAAACCCAATCCGGAGTTCTTGCGGCGGACCATCGCGCGCGCCGGCGGCGAGATAGGCTACGCCGTGATGGTTGGAGACTCCGGCACCGACGTCGCCACCGCCCGCGCGGCAGGAGTTCCGGTCATTGCCGTCGACTACGGCTATACCGAGACCCCGGTTGCCGAATTGGGGCCCGAGCGGGTGATCAGTGCGCTGAGCGAGCTGCCAAGTGGCGTATTCGAGCTTTTGCGCGTCCCCAGTCCCACTCCAGCAGAGCAATGTTAATCCGGATTTTACCTTATGGGCGCCACACTTGGGGCAATTTAGCGCGCTAGCCACACCGGCGGAGGAAAGCGCCCCTGGGTTGTGCGGGTCTGGCGTGCCTCCATGGTTGCGTTCTGGGGGAGCGGCGGCGGTTGCCGCCGAGGTGGTGGGACCATGATCCGAGTGATTGCCGTCGTGGCCTGTGGCCTGATGCTGGCCGCGTGCTCTGCAACGATGCCGAGCCTGGATTTTCTCAAATCCGCTCCGCAGTCCGAGACGCTGGCCATTGCATCCGAACCGCCGGGGGCGGAAGCAAAAACGTCGTTGGGCCAGAGCTGTCGCACGCCTTGCCAGCTTTCGGTCCAGCCCGGCAGCGAGTTCTCCGTAACGCTTGCGCTGAACGGCTATCAGTCGCAAACCGTGTCCGTCCGTCCGGAAGCCGATGGTTCTACTCCGCGGCTCGCGCCCAACCCGGTTCACGTCGCCCTGCAGGCGGTGAAGCCCCCGAAGAAGCCAGTTGCCACGAAGAAAACGCCGGTGGCGACAGCAGCCCGTCCCGCAGCACCGCCGCCGATGGCCTCAGCAGCACCGACCGCCGCAGCAGCGCCCGCGCCTTCGCTCGCCCCGCCGCCCGCGGCCCCGGCCGAGTCGGCACCGTCCGCGACCGAGTACCCCTGGCCGTCCCGCTAGTCCGGCTTGCCGCTGGAACGGCGAGTCCCTTGCCGGCAAGCTAGACGCTCTGGCCGATATCCGTCAGAATTCCCATATAAATGGTGGAACGCAGTGCGCTCGGCAGGCTCGATGCGCAGGCTTCCACTATTGACGCAGCGCAGGACCCATGTCGGCTCCGGTGATGACGCAGGACGATCTCGCCTTCGAGCGTCAAGGAAAGACGCACGCTCCGCTCATCGATCCGTTCGGGCGGGCGATCACCTATTTGCGCGTGTCGGTGACGGATCGCTGCGATTTTCGCTGCGTCTATTGCATGGCGGAGAACATGACGTTCCTGCCTAAGGCCGACTTGCTCTCGCTCGAAGAACTCGATCGGCTGTGCAGCGCCTTCATCGCTCGTGGCGTCAGGAAGCTCAGGCTCACCGGCGGGGAGCCGCTGGTGCGGCGTGGCATAATGACCCTCGTCGCCTCGCTCTCGCGCCATCTCTCGAGCGGAGCGCTCGACGAGCTCACACTCACCACCAACGGCTCGCAGTTGCCGAAATATGCGGGCGAGCTAGCGAGCTGCGGCGTCAAGCGCATCAACATCTCACTCGACACGCTCGATGCCGACAAGTTCCGCACCATCACTCGCTGGGGTGAGCTAGACAAGGTCTTGGCCGGGATCGATGCCGCGCAGGCGGCCGGGCTGAAGGTCAAGATCAACGCGGTGGCGCTCAAAGGCGTGAACGAGGACGAGTTTCCGGCGCTGCTGCAATGGGCGCACGGGCGCGGCATGGAGCTTACGCTGATCGAGGTGATGCCTCTCGGCGACGTCGGCGAAGGCCGCCTCGATCAATACCTTCCGCTCTCGATCGTGCGAGCGCGGCTGGCCGAACGTTTCAAGCTCGAGGATATCAGCTATCGCAGCGGCGGCCCCGCACGCTACGTCAAAGTTGCCGACACCGGCGGCCGGCTCGGCTTTATCACGCCGCTTACGCATAATTTCTGCGAATCCTGCAATCGGGTCCGAGTGACCTGCACGGGTACGCTTTACATGTGCCTCGGCCAGGAAGACGCCGCCGATCTGCGCACCCCCTTACGCGCCTCCGAAGGCAACGATCTGCTCGATGCGGCCATCGCGGAGGCGATCTCGCGCAAGCCCAAGGGCCACGATTTCGTTATCGACCGCCGCCATCAGCGCCCGGCGCTCGCCCGCCACATGAGCGTGACCGGCGGATAGGCCGACGAGGCGACACCGCGGCGGCCGTCGGCCGCCGCCCGGATTCCTCCGTTTTCCCGATTGACCTGCGTGCGAGGGTCGAGGAGAGTTCTTCGGCCTCGGCGCGCCATGGCGGCCGGGCTCAAGCTCAGGCCAACAACTGAGCAGCTGCGCGGTCCCCGCCTTTGCGGGACCATGCCAAAGGGGACGCTGCTTGGAGGCTTTGCTCAAGCTCAGCCGAGCCATCGATTATGTGAACGACCGGTTCGGCGAGATCGCCAATTGGCTTGTGCTCTTTGCCTGCCTGATCAGCGCCGGCAATGCGGCGAGCCGCTACGCGTTGAGTGCCAGCTCCAACGCCTGGCTCGAAGTGCAGTGGTACATGTTCGCGGGCATGGTGTTGCTGGGCGGCCCCTATACGCTCAAGCTCAACGAACACGTGCGTGTCGACCTGCTCTATTCGGCGGTTTCCGAACGAGCCCGCATCTGGATCGACATCATCGGCTGCTTGCTATTTCTCCTGCCGATCTGCGTGATCCTCATCTACTTCACGTGGCCGTGGTTCGTGGAATCCTGGCGCATCGATGAAACCTCGTCGAACGCCGGCGGCCTGATTCGCTGGCCAGTCAAACTCCTGCTTCCCGTCGGCTTTGCGCTGATGGCGCTGCAGGGCGTCTCCGAACTCATCAAGCACATCGAGGCGCTGATCCATCATCATCGGCTGCAGTTCGAGTACGAGAAGCCGCTGCAATGATTCATTTCATTCGGGAGAACATGGCGCCCCTGATGTTCGGGGGTATGGTGGTTTTCATGCTCATCGGCTATCCGGCAGCATTCTCGCTTGCCGCCACCGGCCTGTTCTTCGGCTTCATCGGCATCGAGCTTGGTCTCATCAGCCCTGATTTCCTCGGCAATCTCACTTATCAGCTGTTCGGCGTCATCTCCAATGATCTTTTGCTCGCGATTCCCTTCTTCACCTTCATGGGCGCGATTCTCGAGCGCTGCGGCTTGGCCGAGGATCTGCTGGATTCCATCGGACAACTGTTCGGTCCAGTGCGCGGCGGTCTGTCCTACGCGGTGATCTTCGTCGGCGCCATTCTCGGCGCGATTACCGGCACAGTCGCGGCTTCGGTCATCGCCATGGGTGTGATCGCGATGACGCCGATGCTGAAGTACGGTTACTCGACACGCCATACGATGGGGGTGATCGCCGCCTCGGGCACCATAACCCAGCTCATTCCGCCCTCGCTGGTTCTGGTCGTGCTGGCCGATCAGCTCGGCCGCTCGGTCGGCGATATGTATGCCGGCGCCATCGGCCCAACCCTCATTCAACTCGGGCTGTTTTGTGCCTGGGTATGCATCGTCAGTCTGGTATGGCCCAAGGCGGTGCCGGCGCTGCCGCTCGAGGCGCGCACCCTGCACGGCTGGGCGCTGTGGAAGAAATGTCTGCGCGGCATCATCCCCTCGCTGGGTCTCATTTTTCTTGTGCTGGGGACGATCTTCATGGGGCTCGCGACGCCGACCGAGGCGGGAGCGCTGGGCGTCGTCGGCGCGATTGCGCTCGCCGGCTTCTACGGCACCCTGACCTGGTCGCTGCTCTATCAGGGAATGTCGACCACCATGCGCATTACGGCGATGGTCGTCTACATTTTGATCGGGGCGCGCACGTTCAGTCTCGTCTTCCAGGGCGTCGGCGGAAAGGTGTGGATCGAGGATCTGTTGACCTCGCTGCCGGGCGGGCAGATCGGTTTCCTGATCTTCGTCAATGTCTTCATCTTCCTGATCGCGTTCTTTCTCGATTTTTTCGAGATCGCATTCATCATCATCCCGCTGTTGGCGCCGGTCGCAGACAAGCTCGGCATCGATCTGATCTGGTTCGGCGTGCTGGTCTGCGCCAATATTCAGACGAGCTTCATGCACCCGCCGTTCGGCTTCGCTCTGTTCTATCTGCGCGGCATAGCGCCTCGATCGATCAAGACGTCCGAAATCTATTGGGGCGCCGTCCCCTGGGTGTTCCTGCAACTGATTCTCGTCGTCATCGTCATTTTCTGGCCAGGCTCTGTGACCTATTGGATCGATCGGGGTACCCGCATCGATCCATCCAAGGTCAGAATCGAAATTCCCCAACCGGATCTGCCTCCGCCGCTCGATTTCGGCCCGCCGGCCAGGTAGCAATCAAGGGCGGCAAGGAAAAGCGCAAGGCCCCGGAGCCGAAGCTCCGGGGCCTTCCAGCGATTGGGACTCGGAGCAAGCTCAGGCGCGCGTGCGCATGCGCATCATGAAGCTGTCGAACGAGAGTTCGGCGACCTGGAGCCACAGCAGAGAATCGCCGCGAAACGCCAAGAGGCTATCGTACAACTTCTTGAAGTGGGGGTTCGTCTGCGACAGGTCCGCGTAGATATCGATCGCGGCCTTGTAGCAGGCTTCCATCACATCCTGCGGGAACGCACGCAGTTGCACACCTTGCGACAACAGCCGTTTGAGCGCGGCCGGATTGGCGTAATCGTACTTGCCGAGGACCCACTCCCATGCATCGCCCGAGGCGGTCAGGATCGCCGACTGATAACTCTTCGGCAGCTCGTTCCATTTGGCGAGGTTGATGATGTTGTGTGCTTGGCCGCACCCTTCCCACCAACCCGGATAGTAGTAGTACCTCGCCACCTTGTAGAACCCGAGCTTCTCGTCGTCATGGGGGCCGACCCATTCGCAGGCGTCGAGCGTGCCTTTCTCCAGCGCCGGATAGATGTCGCCAGCGGCGAGTTGCTGCGGAACCAACCCCAGCTTGGAGACGATGGTGCCGGCAAACCCGCCGATGCGCATCTTAAGGCCGTTCAGATCATCGACCGACTTGATTTCCTTGCGGAACCAGCCGCCCATCTGAGCACCGGTATTGGCTGCTGCGACCCCAGTGCAGTTGAAGTTCTTCAACAGCTCATTGAGAAGGTCGGCTCCACCGCCGAAGCGAAGCCAGGAGTTCATCTGGCGGGCATTCAACCCGAACGGCAGCGCGGTTCCGAACGTGAAGGCCGGATCCTTGCCCCAATAGTAATAGAGGGCGGTATTGCCCATCTCGACCGTGGCGTTCTGCACGGCGTCCAGCACCTGCAGGCCCGGCACGATCTCGCCCGCCGCAAATACCTGGATCTGGAACCTATTGTCGGTGATCTCGGCGATGCGCTTGGCGAAGTGTTCGCATCCGCCATAGAGCGTATCGAGCGACTTCGGCCAGCTCGCCGTCAGCCGCCATTTCAACTCCGGCATCGACTGGGCGATGGCCGGCGCGGCGACCGCCGATGCCGTTAGCCCAGCGCCCGCCGCCTTGAGAAATTCCCGTCGCTTCATGGTGTCCTCCCTGTCGGCTCGTTGGCCTTGCGTTCATGCCGCGCATTTCGCGGCACTTGGCTCTTGCCAAGCGTCACGCGTGCGTCACGACGCACGCCAAAAGAACTCGATGTTTTATAGCCCGACAACCGGTGGACGTATACCGCTAGTCGCGGTGCCAATGGGACGTTCTTGAAAAATTGCGGAGCCGGCCTGCGCAGTTCTCGGGGGTGCTCGTGGGCCCATTCGCAATCACGTACGGGTGCGGTTGCGCACGAGATAATTGTCGTATGTCAACTCGGCGACCTGCCACCAAAGATATTCGTCGTTGCGGAAGGCGAGCAGCGCTTCCCACACCTTCTTGAAGTCGGCATTTGTCCGAGACACTTCCGCATAGACGTCGAGCGCCGCGCGCAGCGAGGCATCCATCACCGGCTGCGGGAAAGGCCGCAGTTGTGCACCTCCCGCCACCAGCCGCTTGAGCGCCGCCGGATTGGCGGCGTCATATTTTGCCTGCATCCATTCGTTGGCCATGGAGGATGCGGTCCGCATCAGCGACTTGTAGGCCGGCGGCAGTGCGTTCCACTTATCGAGATTGATGAAATTGTGCAGCATGGGCCCGCCTTCCCACCAGCCGGGGTAGTAGTAGTACTGCGCGACCTTCTGGAAACCGAGCTTCTCGTCGTCATAGGGGCCGACCCACTCGCAGGCGTCGAGCGTGCCCTTCTCCAGCGCCGGATAGATGTCGCCGCCGGCGATTTGCTGCGGCACCACGCCGAGCTTGGAAATGATGCGGCCGGCGAACCCTCCGATTCGCATTTTCAGTCCGTTGAGGCCGGACAGCTCCTTGATCTCCTTGCGGAACCACCCGCCCATCTGGGCGCCGGTGTTGCCGGCCGGGATCCCGTAGATGTTGAACTTCTTGTAAAGGTCGTTCATCAGCTCCATGCCGCCGCCGAAGTACATCCAGGCGGTCTGCATGCGGCTGTTGAGTCCGAACGGCACCGCGGTGCCAAACGCGAACGTCGGGTCCTTGCCGAAATAATAGTAGGACGAGGTGTGGCACATCTCGACCGTGCCGCTCTGCACTGCGTCTGCCGCCTGCAAGCCCGGTACGATCTCGCCGGCGGCAAAGACCTGGATCTGGAATTTGTTGTCACTCGCTTCGGCAACGGCCTTAGCGAAGGCCTCCGACGCGCCATAGAGAGTGTCCAGCGATTTCGGAAAGCTCGAGGTGAGCCGCCACCTGAGCTCCGGCGCCGATTGCGCGATCGCAGGCTTGGCGACGGCAGCCGCCGCAACGGCAACGCCTGCCGCCCGCAGGAATTGACGACGCTTCATGATTCCTACCCTGAACTTGTCGGCCGCGCCGGCGCAGCCCGCGCGGCTGCGCCTGACGGCCTCGCGCGCTACGCCCGTGTCCGGGTGCGGATCATGAAGCCATCGTAGGTGTATTCCGCAACTTGCCACCACAGATACTCGTCGTTGCGGAATGCTTGCATCGAATCCAGGACCTTCTTGTAATCGGCGTTTGCCGCCGATGTTTCGGCATTGACCTCGTTAGAGGCCTTCAGGCATGCCTCCATCACCGGCTGCGGGAACGGGCGCAACTGCGTGCCGGCCGCGATGAGACGCTTGAGCGCCGCCGGATTGCGAGCGTCATATCGGGCGGTTTCCTCAACATTGGCCGCGCCGGCGGCCGCGGCAACGATCGCCTGATAGTTCTTCGGCAACTCGTTCCATTTCGCCAGGTTGATCAAGAAGTGGTTCGCGGTGCCGCCTTCCCACCAACCGGGATAATAGTAGTACGGCGCAACCTTGTAGAAGCCGAGCTTCTCGTCATCGTAAGGACCGACCCACTCGGCCGCGTCAATGGTGCCCTTTTCCAGAGCGGGATAAATATCGCCGCCGGCGATTTGTTGGGGAACGACGCCCAGCGTCTGCAGCGTCTTGCCGGCCCAGCCGCCGATGCGCATCTTGAGGCCTTTGAGATCGTCGACGGTCTTGATCTCTTTACGGAACCAGCCGCCCATCTGTGCGCCGGTATTGCCGCCGACAAGCGAGTACACGTTGTACTTCTTGCCAAACTCGTTCATCAATTTCATGCCGTCGCCGTCGTAGAACCACGCGTTCTGCTGACGGGTATTCAGCCCGAACGGGACGGCACAGAACAATGCCCAGGTCGGATCCTTGCCGATGTAGTAGTACGCGGCGGTGTGGCCGATCTCGACCGTGCCATTTTGGCAGGCGTCGAGCACTTGCAATGCGGGTACGATCTCGCCTGCGGCGAAGACTTGGATCTGAAACTTCTGGTCGGTGGCCTCGCCCACGTATTTTGCGATCGTTTCGCAAGCGCCGTAGAGCGTATCGAGCGATTTCGGCCAACTCGCCGTCAGCCGCCAGCGGACCTCCGGCATCGACTGTGCAATGGCAGGCGCGGCCAGGGCCGAGGCGGCCGCCCCGGCGGCACCGACTTTGAGAAATTCACGGCGTTGCATGGACATGTTTCCTCCTGATCCAAGGCTCCCGGGCCTCAGACGCGGCCCGGGCGTGGCGTCGTGGCGGTTTGGCGCTACCCTCGCCGTCCACAAAATTGCGGCTAGTTAGGCCCCCGGGCGGCACGCGCGCCAGGGGCAAACGCGCGACACATGCTACCTTACGGCGCGCCATCGACGTAACGCTCCACCGTCGGATGGGTCGCACGAACATTGGTGCCGCTCGCGCGAGCGGGCGCGCCGCGCGTCCTCGAATATCACTGGAGCGTGGATCACAATGGGGCGGTCCGATGAGCAACGCACCTCTCGCCGGCGTGCAGGCTTGTGTCTTCGATGCCTACGGCACGTTGTTCGATTTTGCTTCGGCATCGAGAGGCTGCCGCGACGTCTTGGGAAACGCCATCGAGAAGCTGAGCGCGCTCTGGCGTGACAAGCAGCTGCAATATACCTGGCTGCGGGCCGTGCAAGGCCGGCACGCGGATTTCTGGCAGGTCACCGGCGATGCGCTCGACTCCGCCTTGGAGACGTTGGCGATCGAAAAGCCGGGCCTGCGCGATCGGCTGATGAATCTTTACCTGACGCTCGAGCCGTTTCCGGAGGTCCCGGAAGTGCTCCGGCAGCTCAAGACGGCGGGCTTGCGGACCGCGATTCTGTCGAACGGCTCGCCCATGATGCTCGACGCGGCGGTCCGAGGATCGGGGCTGAGCCCTCTCGTCGATGCGGTGCTCTCCGTCGAATCGGTCGGCGTCTACAAGCCACATCCGAAGGTTTATCAACTTGCCGTCGACCAGCTCGGAATCCAGGCTGCTGCAATGGCCTTCCAGTCGTCGAACGCGTGGGATGCCTACGCAGCCTCGGCGTTCGGCATGCAGGTCGTGTGGTGCAATCGCTATGACCAGCGGCCAGAGCGGTTGCCCGGCAAGCCCGACCGAATCATACGATCGCTAACCGAGCTGCCGGCATTGGTCGCAGCGTCACAGACCTGAACGCGCCATTCGCAGCGCTTACGCCTCGATCACGATCTTCGGCACGGCGCGGGCGACGCCGCTGATTTGATCGCGCACCTTGGCGGCGATCTCGCGATAGATTTGCGCGTGAGGACTGTCGGGCTCGGTCGCCACAACGGGTAGGCCAGCATCCGACTTTTCGCGGATCGCCATGTGCAGGGGCACCTCGCCGAGGAACGGGACGCCGAGCCGTTCCGCCTCGTGGCGCGCGCCGCCGTGGCCGAAAATGTCGGAGCGCGTGCCACAGCTCGGGCAAAGAAAATAGCTCATGTTCTCGACGATCCCGAGCACCGGCACGTTCACCCGCTTGAACATGGAAACGCCGCGCCGGGCGTCGATCAGGGCGAGATCCTGCGGGGTGGAGACGATGACCGCACCCTTGAGCGGCACTTGCTGCGCCATGGTGAGCTGGGCGTCGCCGGTGCCCGGGGGCATGTCGACCACCATCACGTCGAGCGTGCCCCATTCGACTTCGCGCAGCATCTGCGTGAGCGCCGAGATCACCATCGGCCCGCGCCAGATCATCG
>CBFGVM010000063.1:0-14045 GCA_965652015.1 uncultured Alphaproteobacteria bacterium | reverse complement strand
CACCAAGCGGATATTGATCGGCCCGCCCTCGCCTATCGCGATTCTATGAGTACACGCCCTACTTCATTTTGCTCAACCACGTCCGATTCTTGTAGTGGTTGCCGAATCCAGTCATCGCTGCGATCTGGTAGGCGCGGTATTTTTCATCTTCAGACAATTCGTCGTGACAATAGCCAAAGCCCGAGGAGTACTGGTTGTACGCGCCGAGCAGCTTGTCCATGGCGTTGGCGTTGCATGGGAGGCCGCGCGCATTCATGTAGATGAGATAATATTCCATGAAGCCGTAGTAGAGCGTGCTCCCGATCGAGCAATATCCTTTCGATGCGAAGAAGCGTTCGTTGAGAAGCTCGTCTCGATGGAAGCCGGAGCGTGCGACTTGGCTAATGCCCCAGTCGTCGAGCACATTGTACGAGGAACCGCTCAACACCACGAAGAACCAGTTTTTGTAACGAATAGAGTGTTGCCAAAGGGATTCCTGCCAAGCGAGCGTATGAAGCGCCCGCATGAAGGCCTTCTTTTCCCGACCGGACAGTTGATTGCCGAAATCGGCGAGCAGCTGCCGTCCCACTTTCATCACGAGCCTGTCGATCGACCGGTAGTATCGTTTTCGTCGTGCGGGATTGTGCCACTGCTCGGGTGTGAGAGCGAAAGCGAGTTCGATCTTGCCCTTGCAGTCCTTCGTGACCTCGGCGTAGTGCGTCCCGCGGCCGGCGTGCACCGATTCATGCAAAAGCCAACGATCGAAAAGATCATGGACCGTGGTCTTTTCACCGATGTTTTCTTGGTCGAGTTGGGTCGTAGGTAGCGGCACGCGGGAATCGCGGCGCGAGTTGGAGAAGTCGCGCGTCCAACGCGAGGCAGGCTGCTCTTCCCAAGGATACGGGGCGGCCATGCCCGGGCTCGCGAAGAGCAGCAAGCCGAGCAGCGCACCGCGAAGCAAAGCCTTTGCGTCGATTGGCGAGGCCGCCGCAAAGGCGGCCCCTAACGGGGACGGTTCCACCCTAGCCTGCACGCATGTTGCAGAATGGGTCAGCAGACTAATTTGCTGCACCCTCGATGGCGTACGCTCGGATCGTCTTTAGCGCCTTATCACGCTGCGGCGAGAGAGCCTTCCATGCCTCTGAATTACGCCATGCCTGCGCTTTCTCCAGATTCTCCCATTCCGAGATGCCGACACGCTTTGGTGCCTGTCCCACCAATGCAACCGCCTTTTCGCTGGCAGGAGCGATGCTACGGCCGCCCGCAGCCTTAATTGCCTCCCGGACCTGCGGGGAATACGCGGCGAGGACCGCGGCATCGACGATCTCGGTCTCGGTGACGAGATAGGCTTTCGGCTTAGCTTGAGCGTGCAGACCTTCAATAGCCGCGGCGCCGAGCACGAAGCCTGCAAGCATCGCCAATGCGACGGTGTACCGAGCTTTCATGGTAATTTCCTCCCTATCGCCTGCCGGGGACCCCGGCAGGGTCTGTGATCGTATTGAGAGCCCTGTGCGTCAGCAATGGGAGCAACTTAGCTCCAGCGCGATCGAGCGTGCGCTCGATAATCGAACAAGCCCTTCAGCGCCGCGAAACCCAAGTGATTACGAACAACGTCAGGCCAAGAATCACAGCCAGTTGCACCCAGACGAGTACCAATGCGTCGGCATGGACGCCGAGAGGTGGCGCGCCAGGCATGATACCGCGCAGCGCTGGTATGGAGAAAATCATTGCGGCGAGCGCACCCGTCATTGGCGGTTGGAGCGGCCGCACTCCGAGGAAGACAAGTGTGCCAATAGCGAGCCCGCTCAAACCGATCAACGCCATTGCCGCATAGAATGCGAGAGCCATGACAATGAATGAAGTCGGGCGTTTTACCTGAATGTCGAGATCAACCCCGGTTTTCGCCGTCTGGTCGGAACGGCTCATTTCGACATTCCAATTAGACACCAATGGCCATACCGTCAGCCGGATAGGCAGCGAGGCTTCGTTTCCTTTTTTTGAGGCGCTGATCGATAGGCGTCCAGCGTAATGATCGAGCGGATATCCGTTGATCGAACCCTCGAGTGCGACCTCCAGAACGGATTTGGCCCCGCTTCCTTCCGCCGTGACTTGAAAAGTCAAATAGCGGTCATCAACGTGGACGACAACACCGCGCACGTCTGCGGGGCTTAAAGAGGTAGCCCACGAGCGACTTTCCGACGGCGCGACTATTTCGATCCGGACATTGATTACCTCGCGAACAGGGTCAACGCTGAGCACGTTGAGGGTGAGATCTAGAGGCGGTTCAGATCCACTCACAGCAAACACCGACTCCACGTCCGGCTGGTGGCGATGGATAAGCGCAAATAAACCAATATACAAAAGCGTTGCCGCCAGTAGCAGTCCGATCACCACGGCGATGCGCCTACGCATCCCGGACGACGTAGCCGATTCGCGTTCGTGCAATTCCACGACCGGTGGCCTCGGCGACGAGCCACCATCGCGACCCGCCATCGGCGGGACCTCATGCGAATGCTGGCTGTCTCTTTCGCCCTCAGCCATAAAATGGAGGTTACTTGCGACGCGCCATTGGCCGCAACTGCCCCTTTAAGATGACGTCCGCTGCTCCTCGAAGGCATCATGCGCGGACAGAAGAGAAGACGGGCGAGACCGCCCTTAAGGACGCCATCCCCGGCTATGACGATGGGCGTGAGCGTCCCGCCATCTCGGTCTAGAGTAGGACGTGGCGGGTCGGCGCAAATGGTGAATGGTTTGGCATCGCAGCAAACCCGAATGACTGCTTTTCTCGTGGCGGCGGCAATAAGCCTTGCCGCGCACGACGCCCTCGCCCAGACGGCACCCTGCCGCGCAATGGAGTATGAGCGCAGCGCGTATACCGTCTGCGAGGTCGATCTGCGTCAGCAGACGATCAGGCTCTATTGGCAGCGGCCCGACGGAACTCCCTATGCGTATCTCTCCGCCCTGCCGCGAGCTCTGCAAGGCGAGGCCGGCAAACTGCTCTTCGCCACCAACGCCGGCATGTTCGATCCGGCGCTCAAGCCGGTAGGACTCTACGTGGAACAGGGACGCGAGCTCGTGCACGCCAACACGAGGTCCGGCTACGGCAATTTTCACATGAAGCCGAACGGGATCTTCTATCTCTCGGCCGATCGGGCGGCCGTCGCTGAAACCGGGGCATTTCTCAAGCAGCGGCCCCGGGCGGAGCTGGCGACGCAATCCGGGCCGATGCTGGTGATCAATGGGCGCGTGCATCCGCGCTTCGACCGCCGCAGCACGTCGCTCAAAGCGCGCAATGGCGTCGGCGTCCGCGCGGACGGCAAGGTCATATTCGCGATCTCTCGGGAAGAGGTGTCGTTCGACGCCTTTGCACGCCTATTCCGCGACGGGCTGCATTGCCCCAACGCCCTGTTTCTCGACGGGGGCAGCGCCGCGAGCTTGTACGCGCCCTCGCTCACCAGCCTTGGCAACATCGTGTCGCTTGGCCCGATGTTGGCGGTATTCGAGAGAAACAGAAGCCGGCAGTGACGGGCGCCGCGGGCGAAACCGCTCGGGTGGCTGCGGGTGGCTCGGGAGGGCCGGAACATGGGACCGCCAACAAGCGTTGTCTTGGCGGAGCATAGCCCATGAATGCGCCTCGAATGCGAGAGCTCTACAGCAGCCCAAATGGAGATCGCTGGCATCTGTGCAAAGATGCAGCGGGCCGAGTGTTCGTGCTGCATCAGGCGAACATCCCGTCCGGCGGACAAATCTCGCACATCGAACTGCGCGACTTCCTCGCGAGAGGATACGGTCCGGAGCAACAAGCCTTATTGCAAATGATTGGAACGCTCATCGATCCCGCTCCGGGCGAGCTTTTGACGGGCGAAGGCAATCCAGGGCTTGCCGTTACCGGCGGCAGCGGCCACGCCTAGCCAATCCAATTCCGCACGGAAGCTGGGGCTTTACTCTGGCGGCCGCCTCGTTCGGTCGCCGATACGATCATCGATCTTGCAAAAGGCCGCGGATGCAATCCTGATGGACGCGGTTGCTGCTACGGATATTGCGTGCAAGCCGCAGGGATGGCGTTCGGCGAAGTCGGCTAGGGCACGAGCTCGGGAGCGGCCGAGCCGTTTGCAGCTCTCGCCTTGCCTCTCTCCGCCTCGTCCCGTTTCTGAGCTTCCTGTCGTTTCATTCGTTGATCAGTCAGCCGCCGCACTTTTTTGAGGTGATCGGATCTTGTCTCGCCCGCTTGCCACGGTAGCCATGTTGGTCTTTTCACGATTTGTCTTCTCCTTAAGACGGACAAGCCGGGCGCGAGGAGGAAGTTCCCTCGCCACTGCCATTTTCGCGAAGTCTTTCCTGGCGAGGCGGCATCGCCGCGCGGCAATGGCTGCATGGATGCAGAAGGGCTGACTCCCGGCGCCCGTCGGGATGCGGGTTGGAACAAAATATCCGGAACGGCGTTGGCCCGGTTGAGCATCCCACATCGATAGCGGCATCCGGTCGCCGGGCAGGAAGACGTCCTGCGGGCGGATTCGCTCGAAAAGGAGTAACGAGGTTGGACACCAACGCTAAACGGGCACGTGACCGAGCCGAAGCGATTTTCAAGAAAAACGAAAAGCGGCGGCAAGAGGGTCAGCAAGCAATGGCCGAATACGAAGCAGCGCGTGCGGCCACGCGTGAAAACACCGCGCGATTGCGGGCGCTGAGGCTGGCACGCGACGCAGCCTTGAAAACGCCGGCTCCCCTCGCACAAAAGCAGCCGGCTTGATCGAAATCCGACGAGCGATGGCTCGCCTCGCCGGCGCGCTGAAGCTGCATCGTCGGCCTGTGAAATTGTGCCGCAACGCACCCGCCGCAGCGCGAACCATCGAGCGCGGCTCCAATGCGGCTCGATAAACTAAGTTTCCTCGGCCAGCAGTCCTTCGGCCATGGCCCAGCTGCGAAATGCGCGCGCGGCAATACGCGCGCTGGCGTCGTCGGAGCTCTCTTCGAGACGGCGCACCAGGCGATCGCGCCGATGCGGCAAGCGGGGGCCTACATATGTTCGTGCGAAGTCGGCGGCATCGTCGAGCGTGCGCACGGTGACCTCGCGCGCAAGCCGAAGGGGCGGCTCGAATACGAACCCGGTCATGCCGCAGGAACTCGCGAGGCATCACCGCGGTTCCGGCCGCGCGCCGTCACCCGAATGTTCCGCAAGCCGATTTGCGAGGCCATTGGAATGGTCGGCCCTCAGCGACCCTTAAGCTTTTTCAAGAGCGCGGCGAGATGTTCCGGGACGGGGTGGTCGACCGCATCGTACCCAACCCGCAGGCATCGCCCGATTTCCCGCAGCCACGGACTTCGGCCCAGGATGTCGCGACCTTCGGATCGGCCCGTGCTCTCACGTGCGCTCGCCGCCTGAGCACGAAGCGCCCATTTCCGCTCAGAACGTCTGTAAAAATCCAAGGGATAAGCCGTCATGGCGGGCTCGTTTTCACGATCATTTTCACCGGTTGGACGTTCTCCGGTTCTTCGCCCAGTGCAAGCGCCCGATACATGTCCGCGAGTTTCCGGTATCGACGGCTCTCCCGCGGCGATTTTGTGAGAATGGTCCGACGAGCGTACTCTTTCGCCTTGCCCCGATAAACGTCTATTTGCGACTTCACGGCGGCGCTCCGCGTACGCGCTTGTCTGGGCTCAACGTGCAGGTGCGGCTCCTGTTCCGGGCCCTCGCCGTTTAACTCGAGCTTATGGGCAAAGAACCTCCGGCTGCTTGAACGGGCCGGGACATCAATGACCGGCAATCCGCCTTTGCACGAAGTTCATCGTCATCCGCATTGCTTGCGTCACGCGACGGCAGGCGTTCATTCATTTGCCTTGCGACGATTGCGGCGAAGATCCTGAAATTCTTTCGGTCCCTTGAGAAGTCGACGCTTGCGGCGTTGCCGCTCTTCATCGGTTGCCGACGGGTCGCCCAGGCGGTCGATTTCCTCACTTGCCATTTCTGCCGCTTGCGCAGCTTTCCGCGTGCGCACTCCTGCCCGCTGAGCGATCGCAAGCCCCAGCTCGACAAGCCGGCGGACGGCTTCGGGGCGCGATGGGCCGTCCTTGTCTGACGCCGCCCACCGATCGACGCGCGCAAGCAGCGCGGGCTCCAGACGCAGACCGATCAACGTGGCCCCGCCCGCGGCAGGCGCCCCTCTCTTCTTTTTTTTCTGCGTTATCCCGGATCGACGAGCCATTCCGAACGCTCCACTGGAAAGAAAGCGCGTCCCTTCTGGAGCATGGCCGTCAACGCCGAGGTATGGCCGCCGCCGGTCAGGCGGCGTGTAGGTTCTCAGCGACAGACTTCCCAGTTCGGCGGTCTGCGACCAAGTCGAAGGAGACCTTCTGCCCTTCGTTGAGTGTGCTCATGCCCGCGCGTTCAACCGCGCTGATGTGCACGAAGACATCCCTGCCGCCATCCTCCGGCTGAATGAAGCCGAAACCCCTTTGATTGTTAAACCACTTCACGGTTCCCTTATTCATGGGAGCCCTTCCTGTAGGTTACGTGTGGAAATAGACTGCGCTGACGCAGCCGGGTCATTCGAGATTTTGGGAGAATGTCGTCAGTCAGGCGCGCAATTCGCGACGAGGCCAAGTCATTCGGCCGAAACTCGATTAACAGCCACATAGGGCATTCTTGTCCGGTCTGCAAGAGACGTGAAGCAATTCTGTCTGACTAAGAGATCAGATTAGCTCGGCTGTTCTTGCAAATGTGCGGCGATCAGCACGAAACGCTGCCAGATCGCATGGTGAAGCGCAGGCCCTGCCTATTCCCGGGCGAGCCGCTCGAAGTCATTCAGCACGGCGGCAATGAGGCTCTGCCTGCGGGCATCTTGGGCGCAGAAGGAAGAGGCAAAAAGCTTAAGAAGATAACGTGCCTTCTCCGCAGCTTCACCCCAAGTGGCTGCGGGCGCTGCAATCAGGCGCGCTTCCAATTCGTCCTGTCGAAGGCGCAAGGCTTTTTCATTGGCCTCCACATTTGCCAGCAGCCGGCGCAGCTCGGTGGCCTTCTGCGCTGCCATACCGCGATGCTGATCCAAGTCGACCGTCTTTTCCGTCATGCTTGCACCCTTGGCTTAGCCAACGCCCCTCGTTGCATGAAACTAGGGGGATGGAAACAAGTTTGTGGTCCGTTTGGGCAATCTTGGATCTAGACTGCCGCGCGTCGGAGTAGCGGATAATCGGAGCTCTCGTACAAGCGACGGATCTCTCCGCTGCCGTATCTTTTACCGTCGACTTCAAGAAAGGCGCCGACAAGAAGCTCGGGCGGAAGTTCTTCGATCGCAAAGCGAATGGCGTCAGCGGCTCGCGCGAATCGCCTGTACCGAAGTGAATGATTGTGTTTGCGATTCCGCCTAGGGAACAGCTCTGCCGAGACGCCGTAATCGAATTCGACCATGATCGTGGACTCAAACCTCGTACGGATTATGACGGTCGACGCGTGCAAGTGGTCCGGGTTCAAGATGCAGGCTGATCAGCATGCCCTTGCCCGGTGGAGGCGGCCTCCTCTTCTTTTTTCTGTGTTATCATGGATCGACGTGCCGTTCCGGAACCTGAAAGAAAGCGCGTCCTGGCCATGGCCGCGCACATGCGGGCGATCCGGGCAAAATCAACTCATTCGGCGGAACTCGATCACCAATACGTTTAGAGCATTTTTGTTCAATCGCAACAGATTCGAAGGAATTCCGTCTCGCCAAGAGCTCAAATTAGCTTCGGTATCCTGCAGATTCTGCTGAAACCGCCCTTTTCCCAGCATTCAGCTGCGGCTTATGGCCATAACAAGCAAGCAAGGACTGCCGAATAATGGCAACTTGCGGCAATCAGTACGAAACCGTGCCAGATCGCATTGTGAAAGCGCAGGCCCCGACAAATATGAAAGAGCGCGCCGACTGAATAAAGAATGCCGCCGATTGCGAGAAGCCATAAGCTCGCGCTCGGGAGGGAAGACGCAAGCGAGTCGTAGACAATGACGCCGCTCCAGCCCAGCAGCAGGCAAAGAACGACGGCCAGGCGATCGAACCGCCCGGGGAGTGCGAGCTTCAGGGCCATGCCGATGACGGCGCTCAACCAGACGCCCGCGCCCAGACCTGCCGAAACCAGAGCGCTTTTCATCTGCGCCAAGAACGGCATGTAGGTTCCGGCGATCAACAAATAAATCGCGGAGTGGTCGAAGCGCCGCAGAATCCACTTGGCGGGCGAGACCGGCCACATGTTATAGGCGGCCGAGAGCGCCAGCATGGTCACGAGGCCGATGACATAGACCAGGAGCGGCGCGACTTCGATGCGCTCGATCTTGACCGCGATTACGACGATCGTGACGGCGCCGATGAGCCCCAGACAGAGGCCGATCGCATGCACGACGCCATCGGCGATGATTTCAGCGCGGTCGTAGTCCCAGCTGATTTGCCCCGGATATCTGTCGGTCGAAGCAAGGACCTCGCGTGAAGGAGTCATGGCCTATTGTTCACACTCTTTACGCCGTCATACACCACAAGCTGAAGGATCGGATAGTGTTTCTTGATCTTTCGTCGCGCTGTTTCGGCGAATCTTCTGTACCCCACACATCGTGCACTTCAGTTCCCGCCTCGCTCGACGCCCCAGCTTAACCAACCGCACAGCCGGCGCCTTGAAACCAACACATCCATGCCCCATATGATTGGCGCGACCAGCATCTGGTCCTGGCGAGCCGCGTGTACGGATCCCCGTCAAACGGTTTCTGGCTTGCCCCCTTCACTTTCATCGACAGCCCAAATCACGCGGGGGTGTCTGCACCACCCGCGATATGGGGCTACGGCACCTCGCCGCAGCCGGCCGTCTCGCATGATAGAAAGTTCGTTCATTGACCTGTTTTCATGATTTCGGCCTCGCCGAACCGATCACGCGCGCGCTCGCCGAAGAAGAATATGCCAGGCCCACGCCGATTCAGGCGCAGACCATTCCCGTCGTTCTGTCGCGCCGCGACGTGATCGGGATTGCGCAAACCGGCACCGGCAAAACCGCGGCGTTCGCGGTGCCGATCTTGCATCATCTGTTCACGAACAGACGGCGCCCGGCGCGCAAGACCTGCCGTGTCCTGGTACTGAGCCCGACCCGCGAGCTGTCCGGCCAAATCCTCGACAGTTTCCGCGCTTACGGGCGCCATGTCGGCACCAGCGTTGCGCTGGTGATCGGCGGCGTGTCGATGGGCGCGCAGGTGCGCGCGGTGCAAAGCGGCATCGACGTGCTCGTCGCCACACCCGGGCGCCTCCTCGACCTCGTGACGAACAACGCGCTGCGGCTCGGCGAGGTGGAATTCCTCGTGCTCGATGAAGCCGACCGGATGCTGGATATGGGCTTCATCCATGACATTCGCAAAATCGTCGCGAAGCTTCCTACGCAACGGCAAACGCTGTTGTTTTCGGCAACGATGCCGCGCGCCATCGCCACCCTCGCGGATCAGATGTTGCGCGACCCGGCCAAGGTCGCCGTAACGCCCGTGGCCTCCACGGTCGAGCGCGTCGAGCAGCGCATCATCCGGGTCGATCGGCCGGCGAAACCCGCGGTCCTCGCTGAAATTTTGCGGCACGAGTCGATCGGCCGCGCGCTTGTGTTCACCCGCACCAAGCACGGCGCTGACAAAGTGGTGCGAGGCCTCGCCAAGGCCGGCATCTCAGCCCACGCCATCCACGGCAACAAGTCGCAGAACCAGCGCGAACGCGTGCTCGCCGCATTTCGCAAGGGGGAAGTGCTCACGCTCATCGCCACCGACATTGCCGCGCGCGGTATCGATGTCGACGGCATCAGCCACGTCGTGAATTTCGACCTGCCGAACGTGCCGGAAACCTATGTGCACCGCATCGGCCGCACCGCGCGAGCCGGGGCGGCAGGTATCGCGATCTCGCTCTGCGACTCCGAAGAGGCGGCGTACCTGCGCGACATCGAGAGGCTGATCCGCATGTCCATTCCGGCGACAGACCACCGAACCTTTCCGCGACAGGCGCGGCCGTCGACGGCCCGAGGCGGCACGCCCTCGGCCCATGCCGCCGCCAAACGGCGGCAGCGGGGCAACGCGCCGCGCAGGCAAGATCAACACGGGCAGCCGCGCCAGGCTGCAAACGGGATTGCCGCCGTCGCTTTCCTGCATCGCGACATCTGGTCCCGCCACAACCGCGGTGAAGACGGCAATCCGAAGGAATAAAAAGATGTCCAAGGAAGAACTCATCCGATTCGAAGGCCTGGTCATCGAGATCCTGCCCGACGCGCGCTATCGCGTTCAGCTCGACGCCGGCTACGAAGTAGTGGCTTACACGTCCGGCAAGATGAAGAAGAACCGGATCAAGACGCTGGCTGGCGATCGCGTGACCATCGAAATGTCGCCCTACGACCTTCACAAGGGCCGCCTGGTCTTCCGCTATAAAGACGAACGTTCGGGGACGGGTGCGCCCTTGCGCAATCAGTTTCGGCGTCGCTGACGATGATCGGACGTCCGGCCCGGGGCTGAACGCATATCGTGCCAAGGCCGAGGACGTTCAACCAATCACATCATCAGGACAAAATCTGCCAGTCGTTGGGGACGGCAGGATGCGCGGGAGCGCCCTCCGCTTTGACCTGCAGGCCATCCATCTCCCAGACATAGACCTGCCCATTGTCGTTGCGCCAGAGAATGTCGCTGTTGCCGTTGCCGTATTGGGCGCCGACGCTCTCGACGTGCCAATCGCTGGTGACCGGAGCGTGCGCGACCGCGCCCTCCGCTTTCACGTTCAGGCCGTTCATCTCCCAGATGTAGACCTGCCCGCTGTCGTGGCGCCATAGGATGTCGCTCTTGCCGTCACCATCGAAGTCGCCGATGCCCTGGATCTGCCAGTCGATGGGAACGCTGGCGTGCGCGATCGTGCCTTCCGCTTTGATGTTCAGGCCATTCATCTCCCAGAGGTAAACCTGCCCATTGTCGTGGCGCCACAAGATGTCGCTGTTGCCGTCGCCGTCGAAGTCGCCGATGCCCTGGACGTGCCAGGTGGTTGGGACGGCAGCGTGCGCGATGGCGCCTTCGGCTTTGATCCCCAGGCCGTTCATCTCCCAGAGGTAGACCTGCCCGCTGTCGCTGCGCCACAAGATGTCGCTCTTGAGGTCGCCGTCGAAGTCGCTGATGCCCTCCACGTGAAAGGTGTTGGGAACAGCGGCGTGCACGATCGTGCCTTCCGCTTTGATGTTGAGCCCGCTCATCTCCCAGACGTAGACCTGCCCGCTGTCGTGGCGCCACAGGATGTCGCTCTTGAGATCGGCGTCGAAGTCGCCGGTGCCCTCGATATGCCAGGCGTTCGGGACCGCGGCGTGCGCCACCGCGCCCTCCGCTTTGACGCCCAAGCCGTCCATCTCCCAGAAATAGACCTGCCCGCTGTCGTGGCGCCAAAGGATGTCGCTGTTGAAGTCGCCGTCGAAGTCGTGCAGCCGCTCCGGAATATTTTCGGGCACCAGCGTGAAGGTGTTGCTGCCCAAGACCTGGGCGATCTGCGCCTCATCTCCGGTGCCGATCGCTGCCCGGTTGCGCAAATCGGGGAGCGCGAAGGTGGTTATTCCGTCGCCGCCGTACATGGTGCCGAGCAGCGAAAACAACGCTTGGTGCTGATTGATCGACAATAGCTGGCCTCTCGCCTCTGCCCAGCTGCTGGGAGCGACGTTGGCATCGAACGCGACGGCGACGATCTCGCCGAGATATCGCTCTGCCGGATCGACACCGCCGCTGCTGCTCGACGGAAAAATGCCCTGCAGAGAGATCAGGTAGGTGAGCGCCGCCGACGGCTCGTGGTTGTCGATCGCCTGCCCGCTGCCGCCGGCCGCCACCGGAAGTTGCGAGTTCAACAGCGACGTCGGTTGTCCAAGGTATTCTCCGATCAGCGATTGCGGCGAGACGCCGACGACGGTGCGGCCGGTCAGATCCGGCAGCGCGAACGTGGTAACTCCGTCGCCGCCATAGGTCGTGCCGATGAAGTTGTACAAGATCGGGTGATCGGCGATCGGCACTTCCTGACCGTTCGCTTGCAGGAAGCCGTCGGGCACGAAATTGCCCGCGAACGGCACGATCTGGCCGATGAAATCGACGCCGCTGCCGTTGGTCGGGAAAAGACCTCCCGTCCGGATGAGGTAGGTGACCGGCAGCGAGGCCTGATAATTGTCGAGCGGCTGGGAGCTGCCGCCGAGGCTGCTCGGGAGCTCGGCGTTTACAAGCCTCGTGTCGTTGGAACCGATTGCGGGACGAGAGACGTTTCCCAGTTGCCCTCCGATCATGGTTTGCCCGTCCAAATCCGGAAGCGCGAAATTGGTCGTCCCGTTGCCCCCGTACATGGTGCCGAGCAAAGAAAACAACGCGGTGTTCTGGTTGATCGCCAGGAGTTGCCCGCCGGCCGCCGCCGAACCGCCCGGCGCAAAGTTGCCGGCGAAGGTGCGGATCGAGCCGAGCGGAATGCCTCCCGGATCCGCCTGCGGGTCCTGGTTGTTCGCCGGAAAGATTCCCGAAAGCGGAATGAACTGCGTCAGCGCGAGCGACGCCTGCATATTGTCGAATGGCAGCGGCATGTTGCGCTCCGTCGGTTACGACCGATCAGCCCGCGATCGCCGGCGAGAACCGATCTCGCGTGGCGTTGGCTGCGTCAGGGAGTTTACGGGTTGGCGAGGGTGGTCATGGTGTGGTACGCCACACATCTGCAGCGCTTTTATCGAACGAAAGACGGATTTTGGCCGCACCGAGCGCAGGCGCGCCCTTTTGGCGATACTCTTCGGCTATTGGCATGTCCCTTCCCCGGCCATGCGTGTCTTTGGCAACCCGCCAGCAAGCGTTCGGTTCCGGTAGCGCGGCGATTGGAGTGGCCGGTGCGTCGCCCGGATGAGCCGCAAGCGGGTTCAGGCGCGCCTTCGACCGTTATGGCGACATCTCTCGTGCTGCACGCCGGATGCCCGTGAACCGCGTTCGCGGCAGCGCGGCGCCCGGGGCTCGCGAGCGCGAGGCGCCTTGAGCTTTCCGGCGGCGATCGGCGGCAGCGCGCAAGCTGCGGGCGACGTGCAGAATCAAGCCGTCCCGCCATCACCTCGGTGAGGACTTGAGGGCGCCGCGGAAGGGGCATGAAGCGGCCCCCGTGCGCCGAGGCACGCCATCATATGTCCCCAATTTCACCGCTTATGGAGGGACATGCTCGAACATACGAGGGGGGATTTCGCGTGTTGAGCCAACAATCAGAATCCGCCGACAACCGTCCCAATCCTGCCGGACCGAATGGGGCCATCGTCGATCAAGCCGCGCGGCCGTCCGGCGCTGGACATGGGGTGGAAACGCCTGCCAGCCAGGGCAAAGCCACGAGCCGGGCGAAAAAGGATTGGCTTGATTACGCGACCGCGTTTCTGACGCTCGCGGCTGCCGGAGGCGCCATTGCCGCTGCCGTGTTCACGGGATGGCAGGCGACGACGGCCGACCAGGGCTTGCGGGCCAGCAATCGCGCCTATGTCCACTCGACGAGTTTCCGCTTCATTCATTACGGCGCCAAGAACGAGAGCGGCCGCACCCAGTGGTTCGTTTCTCCGTTGATCGAGAACACAGGCAATACCGGCACGCGCGGGATGCTGATGAACAGCATCGTCGGCTCCGCGGGTGAGCCGGATTTCGATTCCCTCGAAAAAGCGGCCTTCGCTCCGGCGCTCATCTTGCCGAAGTCGGAGGTGACCGGTGCGGTTGTTTCGATGGACGGGCGCGGCCTCGAGCTGCTGCGGGGCGGCGGCCTGATCGCCATGGGGATCGTCACATACGCCGACATTTTCGGCGACCTCCACCTCGTGCAGTTTTGTCACCGCGCGCAATTCGGCCCCATCGATTGGGAAGGCATCCCCGCCGGTCAGCCGCTGCGCATTCGCGGCATCGCCTGCGAGACGCACAATTGCGAAGACAACGAGTGCGGTGCGGATTGGCAGGCGCGCGCCACTGCGGTCGCAAGCCGGCGGCCCGAGGGCAACAATGTGCGCCGCGAGGCGGCAGCACAGCGCTGACGCTCGCGTCACGCGTTAGCCTTGCGGCAGCGAAAAAAAAACTCCCCGCC
>CBFGVM010000062.1:0-14063 GCA_965652015.1 uncultured Alphaproteobacteria bacterium | reverse complement strand
CGACGAACAGCCGGATGGGCTCGCCGTGGCCGCGGCCGCCGGGAAGCTTCGCCGCCTCGAGCGTGTAGAAGCGGCCGTTGGTCGCGAACACCAGGCATTTCGAGGTCGTCTCGGCGGGGAACGCGAATTTCGGCCCGTCATCCGCCTTGAAGGCGATGCCGGAAAGGTCGGTCACGGTGCCGCGCAGTGCGCGGATCCATCCCTTCTCCGAAACCACGACGGTGATCGGCTCGCGCTCGACCAGCGCCTCCTCGATCGCGGCCTCGTCATGCTCGGGGGCCTGCGCGAAGGTGGTGCGGCGCTTGCCCAGCGGCGTCTTCGGCCCGAACTTGGCGCGCACCTCCTTGATCTCGGCGGCGACCTTTTTCCACTGCTGCTGTTCCGACCCGATGAGCTCCTTGAGCGCCTTACGCTCGGCGCGCAGGTCCTTGTCCTCCCGCTTGATCTCCATCTCCTCGAGCTTGCGCAGATTGCGCAGCCGCATGTTGAGGATGGCGTCGGCCTGCAGATCCGAGAGCTTGAAGCTCTTCATCAGGACCGGCTTCGGCTCGTCCTCGTTGCGGATGATCTTGATGACCTTGTCGAGGTTGAGATAGGCGACGAGATATCCGCCGAGCACTTGCAGTCGATGCTCGATCTGCCCCAGCCGGAATCGCGATCGCCGCAGCAGCACCTCGCGGCGATGGGCGAGCCACTCCGTGAGCGCCTCGGCCAGGCCGACAACCTTGGGGATGCGTCCGCGCACCAGCACATTCATGTTGAGAGGAATGCGGCTTTCGAGCTCGCTGAGCTTGAACAGAGATTCCATCAGCAACTCGGCGTCGACCGTGCGCGCACGCGGCTCGATCACAAGGCGGATGTCTTCAGCCGATTCATCGCGCACATCGGCGACTAACGGCAGTTTTTTATCGTTGACGAGCTCCGCGAGCTTCTCCACCAGGCGGCCCTTCTGCACCAGCCATGGAATTTCGGTGATCACGATGAAGTAGGTGCCGCGACCGGTATCTTCCTTGTGCCATCGCGCCCGTACTCGAAATGACCCGCGCCCGCTCGTATAGGCCTCGGCAATGTCGGCAGGAGAATCGACGATGACCCCGCCGGTCGGAAAATCGGGACCCGGCGCGTACTTCAAGAGCGTACGGCTGCGGGCATTCGGGGTGTCGATCAGGTGAAGTGCCGCGTCGCAGATCTCGGCGGCGTTGTGGGGAGGGATCGCCGTCGCCATGCCGACTGCGATGCCCTGCGAGCCATTGGCCAGAAGATTTGGGAACGCGCCCGGCAGCACCAGCGGCTCTCGCTCCGAGCCGTCGTAGGTCGGCCGAAAATCGATCGCGTCCTCTTCGATGCCGTCGAGCAGGAGGTGCGCAACCTCGGTCAGCCGCGCCTCCGTGTAGCGCATGGCCGCAGGGTTATCGCCATCGACGTTGCCGAAGTTTCCCTGCCCATCGACCAACGGATAGCGCTGGGCAAAATCCTGGGCGAGGCGCACGAGCGCGTCGTACACCGCCTGGTCGCCATGCGGGTGGAACTTGCCGATCACGTCACCGACGACCCGCGCACATTTCTTGAACGCGGCGCCGGGATCGAGACGCAGTTGCTGCATCGCGTACAGGAGCCGCCGGTGAACCGGCTTGAGCCCGTCGCGCGCGTCCGGCAGTGCGCGACCCGTGATGGTGGAGAGCGCGTACTGGAGATAGCGTTCCTCCAGCGCCTCGCGCAGCGCGATTTCTTCGACCTCGCCTTTGCGAGGGGGAATCAGTTGTGTGCCCATGGACAAGAATTAATGCCGCATCGCGCCATGAACAAGCGATGAATGCGCCAGCCACGCGCTGTTCTGATTGCAGAGCGTAGATTTTCAGCCAATGGCGTCTGTGTCGCGATACGGGGCGATTTGGCGAGAGCCGATCGACGGATGAATGCGCGGCGTGGCCGGAGGAATCTCGGAGCGCCGCTTACGCTCGCCGAACGCCAGAGCATGGAAGGCGCGTCAGCGTCTTTCTCGAGCAAGCAAGGAGAAATGAGAAATGCGTGCAATCTTCATCGCTGGGTTGGTGAGCTTGAGCTTCGGCCTGGCCGGGACCTCGTCGAGCTTGGCCGCGCCGGCGCACGGCGCCGCCATAGCGACGGCTGCCCAACTCGGCCAGACGGTCGATCAGGCGCACTGGCGCGCTTATCGCCATCGGCACTGGTGGTGGCGGCACCACCGGCATCATCGCTGGTGGTACTGACCCCGAAGGGCGGGCCGGGCGGAGCCTCGGCCCGCTCGGCTCACCCAATGGCCATTGCCGGGCGGGTGTCGCGCAGCACCGCGGCAATGAAGCTTGCGCGTGCGTCGGCAAGCCTGATGTTGCGCGGCTCGAGCACATGACGCGCCAAAAAGAAGCCGGTCAGCTCGAAGCCGTCGCTGATATCCTGCGGCGAAGGATCGGCGGCAGACGCGTCGTGCAGGAACGCCGGTAAGGCCAACAATTTTTGCCGCCAAGGTTCGCCCGCTTGCCGCGATACAGCACGCCCCGATTTCGGCGACACGTAGACGAGATCGGTTTCTGATCCGCTTGCCGCGCAGATTGAAAGATCGAGTCCAAAGCCCAGCTCCGCGAGCAGCTGCAACTCGAAGCGCACCATGCCGGGTGCGGCGCGGCGTGGATCGATGAGCCCGTCGAGCACGTGCTCGAGTGCGGCATGAATTTGCGGGTGCGGGTCGCGCTCGGGCAGCAGCCGGCAGAGCGCGGCAAGATGCGTCATCCCATAAAGCGCATGCGGAACGGGGAGGAGCGCAGCGGCGCGTGCATCGAGAGCCTCGAGCGTATAGTGACCGAGATGCTCGTCGAGCCGCGCCCGCCAGGTGCAGCTGATGCGGTTGCCCGGCTGCAGCACGGGGCGCAGCCGCGAACTCACACCTCCCCGCACCAACCCGAGATGGCGCCCATGCGTGCGGGTCATCACCTCGAGAATGACGTTGGCCTCGCCGTGACGCTTGCTGCCGAGCACGATGCCTTCATCGGTCCACTGCATCGCCTAGTCCTCGGGGAACTTAAGGCCCATCTCGCGGTAGCGTTCCGGGTCCTCGCCCCAGCGCTCGCGCACCTTGACGAACAGAAACAGGTGCACAGGAGCCTCGATCATGTCTGCGATCTCGCGCCGTGCATCGGCGCCGATCGCCTTGATGGTCTGGCCGCCCTTGCCGAGCACGATTTTACGCTGGCTCTCGCGCTCGACATAGATCGTTTGCTCGATTCGAGTCGAGCCATCCTGGAGTTCCTTCCAGACATCGGTCTCGACCGTGGACTGATATGGCAGCTCCTGATGCAGCCGCAAATAGAGCTTCTCGCGCGTGATCTCGGCCGCGAGTTGGCGCAGCGGCGCATCGGTGATCTGGTCCGCAGGATAATGCCAGGGTCCCTCCGGCACGTGGGCGGCAAGCCAGCTGCTCACATCGCCGACGCCATCGCCGGTGAGCGCGGAAATCATGAAAGTCGCGGCGAACGCCGCACGCTCGCTCGCCGTCTTGGCAATTGCCAGCAGTGCGGGTTTCTCGACGAGATCGATCTTGTTGATGAGCAGAATTTTGGTCCGCCCGATCTCGGCGAGCCTCTCGAGGATCGCGCCCGTCTCTTCGTCGAGGCCGCGCTTCGCGTCGATCAGCATGGCCGCGATATCGGCATCCTCCACGCCCATCCATGCCGTCATTACCATCGCCCGGTCGAGGCGGCGCTTGGGCGCAAAGATGCCCGGCGTATCCATGAACACAAGCTGCGAGCCATCCACGATCGCGATGCCGCGCAACAACGCCCGCGTCGTTTGCGCCTTGGGGGATACGATCGCGACCTTGGTTCCGACGAGCGCGTTGACCAGCGTCGATTTGCCGACATTGGGTGCGCCGATCAACGCGACGAATCCGCAGCGGGTGCGTTCCTCTTTGCCCGCCCCAGGAATGCTGTCGCCACTCTCCGCCTCCCGCGAGGAAACGGAAGAGCGGCGAGAGCTTTTTGCGTCAGCCATCGAGACGGTCGGCCTTGACGCCGGCGCGCGTCAGCATTGCGGCGGCGGCGGCCTGCTCGGCGGCGCGCTTCGAGCGGCCAAGCCCCTCAGCGGGCGCCAGATGCGGCAGCTCGACGGTAACCCGGAATTCCGGATCATGGTCCGGACCTTTGCGCTCGACCTCGCGATACGCCGGAGTCGGCAGCCCGCGCGCCTGCGCCCATTCCTGCAGCACGGTTTTGGAATCGCGCAGCGGGCGCGCCGGCGTGCGCATGCGCTCGCTCCACAGCCGCTCGACCAGCGTGGCGGCGGCGGGATATCCGCCATCGATGAACACGGCGCCGATCAGCGCCTCGCACGCGTCGGCAAGGATGGCAGTGCGGCCGCGGCCGCCGGCATTGGCCTCCGATGCCCCGAGCCTGATTGCCGCACCAAGCTCGATCGCCCGGGCCACGTCCGCGCAGGCCTCCTTGCGTACCAGATCAGCAAGGCGACGCGACATCTCCCCCTCGTCGGCTTTTGCGAAGGCGCGGAACAGCATGTCCGAGACGACGAGGCCCAGCACGTGCTCACCGAGTAACTCAAACCGCTGGTACGACGCAGCGCGGTTACGCGCCCCGCTTAGCGCGGAAATATGCGTGAGCGCCTGCTCGAGCAGCGCCGGGTCCTTGAAGCGGTAACCGATGCGTTCTTCGAACGCCGTCAAATCGCGGCGCCGGCGGTCCTTTGTGCTGGACTTCACATTTTGATCGGCAGCGGCGAGGCCGCCCGGCTTGCCGTCGGATCCTGGGTTGGACGCTTCGATCGAAGCCGGCTTGCCTGCTCGCCCGCGGCTCATCTTACGATCGTGAACAGCCGATTCCAGCGCACGGCCCAAGGCCAGCGCCATACCATCCACGCGTGCTCGCCTTCGAGAATCGAGAAGAAGATGATCTGGGCCCGCCCGACGATGTTCTCGAACGGCACGTACCCGACCTGACTGAGCACGCGGCTATCGGTGGAATTGTCGCGATTGTCGCCCATCATGAAATAATGTCCGGCGGGGATCTGATAGACCGGAGTGTTGTCGTAGAAGCCGTTGTCGACGAGATCGAGGGTCGTATAGCTCACGCCGTTCGGCAAGGTCTCACGCCAACGCTTCACTCTCGTGGCGCGCGTACCTTCCTCGGTATCGATGAAATCCTCGACACGCTCGCGCTTGACCGGCTCACCGTTGATATGCAGCACCCCGTCAATCATCTGAATGCGATCCCCGGGCAGGCCGATCACGCGTTTGATGTAGTCGGTCGAATCGTCCTTGGGCAGACGGAACACGACGACGTCGCCGCGGTTGGGTGGCGACGCCCAGATGCGTCCCTGAAACAGCGGCGGGGAGAACGGCAAAGAATAGTGGCTGTAGCCGTAGGAATATTTCGATACGAAAAGATAATCGCCGACCAGCAACGTTGCTTTCATCGAGCCCGACGGAATATTGAACGGCTGGAACAGGAATGTGCGAATGACGAGCGCAATGATGAGAGCGTGAAAGATCACGCGCCCCGTCTCGGCAATACCCCCCTCTTTTTTTTTCATTGCTCGCGATGTCTCGCTCATCTGCCTCTCGTCCTTTCGGTGCCGCGCGCCCCGCAGCGCCGCCGAGTCGGCGACCCCGTCCAGCGATATACGGAAATCACTTTAGTTTCAGCGTGTTATTCCTCGAAGCCGCGTCGGACCCCCCAACCGCCGCGACCGTTTTCGCCGCGCCCTTGTAGCCGCTCGCAAGCAAAGGCGCAAACGTTGGCAAATATGGGGTTGCGACCCAAGCCCGGCAATCAGCGCACGTACCGGCGAACTAACCGCAGGCCTGCACGCACGGCCTTTGCTCGTGCATGAAGCCGGCAACGGATCGCTACGCGAACGGCGTCAGCGGCACTGCCGAGATCACCACCACGGCTTGCGCCATCGGACCTTCATCGGTGATCGTGACATCGATGCGCGCGCCACAGCCCGCGGGTGTAATGGCATTGAGGCGCGCGAGCGCCCCGCCGGTGAGCTTCATGGTGGGGCGGCCCGACGACAGATTGACCACGCCCATATCGCGCCAAAATACGCCCGCCCGCAGTCCGGTGCCCAGCGCCTTGGCGCAGGCTTCTTTCGCCGCGAAACGCTTTGCATAGGTTTCGGCCCGCCGGGTGCGACCGTCGGCTTTCGCCCGCTCGGTCGCGGTGAAGACACGCTGGAGGAAGCGCTCGCCGTGCCGCTCGATCGTGCGCTCGATACGGCGGACATCGATGAGATCGGATCCGACGCCGAGGATCATGTACGCCCCCGGTCGATCGCCGCGCGCATGGTCTTCACGGCACCCGCAAGCCCGCACGACACGGCTTCACCGATCAGAAAGTGGCCGATGTTGAGTTCGACGATCTCGGGCAATACGGCAATCGCCTCGGCGGTGGCGAAATTGAGACCGTGGCCAGCATGAACTTCGAGGCCGAGGCGCCGCGCCAGCTGGGCGCCATGGCGGATGCGCTGCCATTCGGCCTGCGCGGCCGACATCCGGTTGTCGGCAAGGGCGTCGCACCACGCGCCGGTGTGGATCTCGATCACCGGCGCGCCGATGGCGAGCGCTGCCTGAATTTGCCGCGGCTCGGCGGCGATGAACAGCGAGACGCGGATGCCGGCCTCCCGCAACCTGCCGACAACGGACGCGAGATTCTCATGCTGGCCGGCCACATCGAGGCCACCCTCGGTGGTGCGCTCTTCGCGTCGCTCGGGCACCAGGCAGGCGGCGTGCGGGCGGGTATCGACCGCGATCCGAACCATTTCCTCGGTCGCGGCCATTTCGAGATTGAGCGGCTTTGCAATCTCCGCTTTGAGGCGGGCAATGTCGTCGTCGCGGATGTGCCGCCGGTCTTCACGTAGATGCGCGGTGATACCGTCGGCGCCTGCCTCAATCGCGATCTGTGCCGCACGGACGGGATCGGGGTGGCGTCCGCCGCGTGCGTTGCGGATGGTGGCCACATGGTCGACATTGACGCCGAGGCGAAGATGTGGAGCCGACATTTCCTTGCCGTCAGATCGTGCCGCCCACGATCTAGCTGCCTACGCTCACGTTGCAAGATTTGCGGAGGATGGCACGGGCAAGGGGCACTTCAAGCATTCACCCGCTCGGCGTGCGCCACCACGTCCTTCGCCCGCAATTGCGCGATGATCGAATTGAGGTGCTTGATGTCGAAGACTTCGAGATCGATCGTCACCGATGTGAAGTCGGGCGATGAACGTTCCATGCCGATGTTGTCGATGTTGCCGTCGTGTTCGGCAATGACCTGAGCGACCTGTGCAAGCGAGCCGGGCTCGTTGACGGTCTGAAGCACGATGCGCGCCGGAAAGCGCTGCGGTGTGCGTTCCTCCACGTCCCAGCGCAAATCAAGCCAGCGTTCGGGGACGTCCTCGAAATCCTTCAACGCCGGCGATTGGATCGGGTAGATGGTGACGCCCTCGCCGGGGGTGAGAATGCCGACAATACGATCGCCCGGCACCGCTCCGCCATTGGGCGCAAACCGCACCGGTAGATCGGAGTTGATGCCGCGGATCGGAATTGCGGGGCCCGGCTCTCCCGGAACCTTTGCTTTGACGGCCTTGGCTCGCTTGAGCCCGAACCAGCCGCTTTCCGGCTTCGGCTGCTGCGCCATGGCGGCTGCCCGCTCCTCCTTGTAGTCGGGATACATGGCGCGCACGACGTCGGCAGCGCTCATCTCGCCGCGGCCCACCGACGACATCACCTCTTCGACCGAGGGCCGCGCCAGGCGCGGCAGCGCGCCTTGCAGCTTTTCGTCGGAATAGACGATCTTCGCGCGCTGGCAGAGCCGTTCGACGATCCGGCGTCCGAGGCCGGCATATTGGTTGCGCACGGCGGCGCGGGTGGCGCGGCGGATCGCGGCACGTGCCTTGCCGGTGGTGACAAGCGATTCCCAAGCCGCAGGCGGCGCTGTCTGCGCCGGCGAGGTCATGATCTCGACCTCGTCGCCGTTGGCCAGTTTGGAGACCAGCGGCGCGATCTTGCCGTTGATCTTGCAACCGACTGCCATGTTGCCGACGTCGGTATGCACTGCGTAGGCGAAATCGATGGCATTGGCCCCACGCGGTAGCGCAATCAACATGCCTTTCGGCGTGAAGCAGAACACCTGGTCGTGGAACAGCTCGAGCTTGGTGTGTTCGAGGAACTCCTCAGGGTTGGAGCCTTCTGCGAGCAGTTCGATGGTGCGGCGCAGCCACGCGTAGGCGCTCGATTCGCGCGAGAGCATCTCGGTCGGCGAGCCCAGGCCATCCTTGTAGAGCGCATGCGCGGCGATTCCGTACTCGGCGATCTCGTGCATGTCGCGGGTGCGGATCTGCAGTTCGACGCGCTGCTGGCTCGGGCCGATCACGGTCGTATGAATGGAACGATAGTCGTTCTGCTTGGGCGTCGAGACGTAATCCTTGAAGCGACCGGGGACCACCGGCCAGGTCGTGTGCACGATACCGAGCGCCTGGTAACATTCGGCCAGCGTCTTCACCGCGACGCGGAATCCGAAAATGTCGGAGAGCTGCTCAAAGCCCACCGATTTGCGCTCCATCTTGCGCCAGATCGAATAGGCACGCTTGCGGCGCCCGGAGACCTCCGCATCGATGCCGCGTTCGGAGAGTTTGCGCGTGAGCTGCTGCTCGATCTCGGTCACCAGGCCGACATTTTTCGCTTCGAGCGCATCGAGGCGCGTGCTGATGACGGCATAGGCCTCGGGATTGAGCTCGCGGAAGGCTAAATCCTCGAGCTCCTCGCGCATCCCATGCATACCCATGCGGCCGGCGAGCGGGGCGTAGATGTCGAGCGTTTCCTCGGCGCTACGGCGGCGCGCCTCGGGCGGCATGTGGGAGAGCGTGCGCATGTTGTGCAGCCGGTCCGCCAACTTGACCAGCAGCACCCGCACATCATCCGCGATCGCCAGCAAGAGCTTACGCAGGTTCTCCGCTTGCTTGGCCTCCTTCGTGACGAGGTCGAGCTTCTTGAGCTTGGTGAGGCCCTCGACCAACGCGCCGATGTCGTTGCCGAACATCTGGTCGATCTCGGCACGCGTTGCGGTGGTATCCTCGATCGTGTCGTGCAGAAGGGCGGCGGCGATCGTGGCGTCGTCCAGCTTGAGATCTGTGAGAATCGCCGCCACTTCGAGCGGATGGGAAAAGTAGGGATCGCCCGAGGCGCGTCTCTGCTCGCCGTGCGCCTTCATGGCATACACGTAGGCGCGATTGAGCAGCGCCTCGCTGGTCCTGGGATTGTAGCGCTTCACACGCTCGATCAGGTCGTATTGCCGCATCATTTGCGGCTGCGGCGATTTCTTTGGTTTTACCGCTTTTTCAAAGACTTGAGAGACAATGTTAAGGCTGCGCTCAAGCGGCGCCCGCGTCCGCGACTGATTCTGCATCCGCGGCAGGTTGGTCGAGGGAGGCGCCATCGCTATCCTTGGGTCATGCTCCGCATGGATCGGCGGACATACTACCCCAAGGATATCATCACGGTTGTTAACGGCTACAAGGCGCGCCGGTCAGCCGCCTCCCCCTAAAAAGGTCAAAGCGATCCCGGCAAGCCGCCCGCGAAGCCCTCACTCTTCTTCTTCGGGCTGTTCCTCGGGCGGGGTGAGGCCTTCCAGGCCCTTGAGCAGCTCTTCCTCGGTCATCCGATCGACCGTGACCTCGGTGTCGTCCGCATCGACCGTGCCGCCGGTCGCCGCGATCAGAGGCGCTGCCTCGGGCTCCGGCTCGTCGACCTCGACGTATTTCTGCAGGGAATGAACGAGTTCTTCCCTGAGGTCGTCGGGCGAGATCGTTTTCTCGGCAATTTCGCGCAGCGCGACCACGGGATTTTTGTCGTTGTCGCGATCGATCGTGATCTGAGAGCCGGACGAGATCATCCGCGCGCGGTGGCTTGCCAACAGCACGAGATCGAAACGGTTTTCGACCTTATCGATGCAGTCCTCGACGGTGACGCGGGCCATGCTCGTATCGCTCCTGCAATGGAACTTGTGAAAATGTGGCTGTTAGGTAGCGATCTCGCCGCCAAAGTGCAAGGCGAAATTCAGGCCTCACATTTTCCTTGGCGTCTCGGCGTGCCTCTGTTAGGCAGATGAAAGGAACCGCCCTGCGATCCTTAGTCTTATATTTCGGATTGGTTGTGACAACGAGCGTACATCCGCAATTGAGCGGTAGGCGATCACTCCATCCCGATGAGCCAAGGATCCGGCACCATTAGCCGGCGGTCGCGCGCGTCCGGAGCAGCTATCCAAGTTTCAATGACCTTACACGAGAGCAATCATGGAACCTAAAACGGAAAAGATCGCTCTTTTCATTGACGGCGCCAATCTCTACGCCACCGCCAAGTCGCTCGGTTTTGATATCGACTACAAGCGTCTGTTGCGTGAGTTTCAGTCGCGCGGCTATCTCTTACGCGCGTTCTATTACACAGCGGTGATCGAAGATCAGGAATACTCCTCGATCAGGCCTTTGATCGATTGGCTGGATTATAACGGCTACAGCGTCGTGACCAAGGCAACGAAGGAATTCGTCGATCAAACCGGCCGGCGCAAGATCAAGGGCAGCATGGATATCGAGCTGGCGGTCGACGCGATGGAGATCGCAGGCTCGATCGACCATATGGTCCTGTTCTCGGGCGACGGCGACTTCCGCTCCTTGGTCGAAGCGGTGCAGCGCCGCGGCGTACGCGTGACCGTAGTGTCCACCATCTCGACGCAGCCGCCGATGGTCGCAGACGAACTGCGTCGGCAAGCCGACATCTTCCTCGACATCGTCGAGTTGCAGCCGAAGATCGGCCGCGACCCGGCCGAGCGTGCAGCGCGGGAAGCGCGCGAACCGCGCGAGCGGCACACGCCGCAGTTCCTGCAGCGTTCGACCGCGCCGCAACGGGCGGGTGCCGGTGCGAGCTTTGATGACGACGACGATTTCGAGGATTGAGCGCGCCGCGATGCCCGACGCGTCCGGCAAACCCGGCCGCGACTGCCCACTTTGTCCACGCCTCAAGAAATTCCGGCAGGAGTGGCGCCGCCGCGAGCCGACTTGGTTCAACGCACCGGTCGCCTCGTTCGGTCCGCGGAGCGCGCGGCTCCTCATCGTGGGCCTCGCTCCCGGACTGCGGGGAGCAAACCGCACCGGACGGCCGTTCACCGGCGATTTCGCAGGCGGGCTGCTCTACGACACGCTCAAGCATTTCGGCTTTGCGCACGGCAGTTACCGGGCCACGCCGGAGGATGATCTCACTCTCGTGGATGCCCGTATCACCAACGCGGTACGCTGCGCTCCGCCGGACAACAAGCCCACCCCTGCAGAGATCGAGACTTGCCGCACCTTTCTCAAAGCGACCATCGCCGAGATGCAAAATCTGCGCGCCATCGTGACGCTCGGCCGGATTTCCCATGAGAGCACCGTGGCGGCGCTCGAGCACCGCCGCTCGGCCGCGCCGTTCGGTCATGGCACATCGCACGATCTCGGTAGGCTGCGGATTTTCGTGAGCTATCACTGCTCGCGCTACAACACGAGCACCGGCGTGCTGACGCCGAAGATGTTTCGCGACGTCTTCGCGGCGGCCCGCGCCTACCTCGGCGGCCAGACCTAGAAGCCTAGAGCGAACCCCCTTTGCCGGGGCTTTCGGGAACGGCCGAGTAGCTCACTGGCACGCGAGGCCGCTCGATCAGTCTCTTCAAAAAATTGGTCGTCGGTTTTTCAAACATGAGATAGGTCGCAGCGGCGATGACAAGACCTGCCGCGAGCATGACACCGAAATAGGCCCATGCGTGACCGACCGGACTGATGGCGAGTTTGGCAACGATCCAAGCCACGAAACTAAATGACAGGAGGTGCGTGCAATAGAGCGCATAGGAGATGTCGCCCAAAAACACCACGCCACGGATCAAGAGGCTGCCCTTTGGGGCGGACATAGCCGACAGCGACATCCCGGCCACGATTAATGCTGCGGCGATGCCGGCGCTGTATGGTCGCGGGACCGTGGGAACGGTTGCCGCGAACCAGGCGACAGCGGCAATGAGCAAACCAATCGTGGCCCACATCGAGAGCCGAACGCCCGCTCGATACACGAGCGCGATTATCATGCCGAATATGAATTCGATGATAACTGGATCCGCGAGGTAAGCGACGGCACTTGCGGCTGGCGGGCCCCAGGGGTTGTCGGTGCTGGGCGCGGGGCCCAACAGCACCGAAAAAGCGATCAGAAACACGCTGGCGCCGGCCACGACTGCGAACCGCTGCTTCGCAAATAGTGCAATCGCAAACACGGCGTAGAAGAACATTTCGAAGATCAACGTCCACCCGACGAAGAGAAGAGGCGCCTCCGAGGGAATGTGCGGAGCAAAAAACAATGAGCCGAGGACCGCCTTTGTAGAAGCGTATGGAACGACAAACCAAACCAGGACCGCTGTAGCCGCCCAGTAGAGAGGCACGATGCGCGCCAGCCGCCTGGCGAAGAACTTGCTCGGAGCCCCGGGCTGTCCGAACAGACTTTCGGAGGAATAGACCATCACGAATCCAGAAATGACAAAGAAAATGTCGACCCCGAAGGGCCCATATAAATGCGGAATCTCCACCGCGACTTTCGAGGTCACAGCGTTGATCGCATGTCCCCAGAACACCAGCAGCGCCGCGATCGCTCGCAGCGCCTGAATCGACACAAGGGATGAAGACACCGGCCGCGCCGGCTGTGAAATTTCCATCGCGCCCCTCGACAGGCACTTTAACAGCTTTGGCCGACCCTAGCCAATCACCTGTTGGACGACCCCGATCCGGCCACGCGATGTGTGAGTCGATTTACGCCCGAGGCGGGCATGGTGCATCGACCCATGCGAAGCTACAAGGCACACCGAATGAGCGCGGCGCGCCCATTTTCTTCAGAGGCTCTTCCGCGGAAATGAGCGGAGCGCGATGCAGCTCAGGAACTCGGCATCAAGATCGTCGTGATCACGGTCGCCCGCCTGAGCCGTCGCGAAGCCAGCCGATGACTTCGTCAGCATTCTTATCCGGCGGGAACACGGGATAGAACACTTTGGTGATGATGCCGGCGTCGATGACGAGCGCCATGCGTTTCAGCAGCATCATGCCGGCAACCTTGAAGGTCGGCAACCTGATGGCATGCGCAAGCTCGAGCCGTTCGTCGGAGAGCACCGCGAACGGCAGGTGCAGGCGTTCGACCGCTTCGCGCTGATACGCGCTGTCCTGTGTCGACAGACCAAACACATGCGCGACGCCGAGCCGCTTGAGCTCGGCAAAATGGTCACGGAAGCCGCACGATTGCGGCGTGCAGCCGCGCGCACCGGGAATCTGGTCCCACCCCTCCGGCGAAGGTTGCCCCGGCACTCCCGTGCGCGGGTAGATATAGACCACCGTACGGCTGGAAAGGCTCGACAGATCGACCTGTGAACCATCGGTCGCTTTGAGCGGCAGGGAAGGCAGCCGCATGCCGGTGAGATGGCGTGCGGCGCCGTCATCCTGCGGTACCGGGAGATCGGCGGGCAGGACGTTTGGATCGTGCAAAGTGGTCATGCGCGGTCTCCACCTTCGGGATGGTAGGAAATGAATTCCAGCAGCGAGCCGTCAGGGTCGCGGAAATAGATGCTGGTGCCTGCGCCCTTTGCGCCGAAGCGCTCGATCGGACCCGAATCGATCGGGATGCGGCAGCGATCGAGGTGGGCGATGGCGTCCGCGATCGGCCCATTCCATTGGAAGCACAGATCGCTGTTGCCCGGCGCGACCGGAATCCGCGCCACCTCCGCCGGATGAAAGCCGGGCCCATGGAGGTTGAGCTGCGCGGCCCCGAAACGGTACGCCCAGCCCTGCGGCCGCCGAACCAGCTCGGCGCCCAGCACGTCGCGGTAGAACGCGTTGGAGCGCTCCCATTCGGACACGTGCACGACGCAGTGGTCGAAGCTCACGGGCAGCGCCATAGCCTTTCCTCATCGCGGGTGCAGCGCGGGTGAATGCCAAATAAAGCAGCGGCGGCCCCCGCGGGGGGGGTGCCCCCCGGGGCGCCCCGCATAAGTCAAGACCGC
>CBFGVM010000061.1:0-14130 GCA_965652015.1 uncultured Alphaproteobacteria bacterium | reverse complement strand
TGGGCGGCTGCCGCGAACCCGAACCCCTCGTGCAGCTGGAGCCGGTAGGTTGCGAGCGGAATCGAGGACGGCATCTATTCCGCTCCGATGCTCCAAAACACCGACCACGGCGGCAGAATCGCCGGCGGCGCTCCGCCCCAGATCGGCTGCAACGGTCGAAACGGCCCCGGCGGCTGGGCGTCGCGGTCGGCTAGGTGGGCGAATAATCGGAGGATTCCGGTGTCGGCGAGCGACCAATCGGCAGCTAGAGTATCGTCGTCGCATCGCGCGGTGGCGAACTTTGCACCGGCAAGCCGCGGCACGATCTGCCGGCGCCGGACGCTAAGCAACTCACGCACGAGCGCGAGCCGCTTGCGGCCGCTGGGCGTCGCACGCGCATCCCAATCGAGCACGGCCGTGCGAAAGGTTGCGTCTGCGAGCGGGTCGGGAACCTCATCGCCCAGCTCCGCATACGCAGTCTTGAATTCCTCGCGTCGGCCTTTGCGTACGGCATCCGCGAGCGACCCCTGGAAATCGCAAAAGAACGGAAACGGCTGGGTTGATCCCCATTCTTCCCCCATGAACAGAAGTGGCGGCATCGGGGTAAGCAGCATGACGGCCAGCGCCGCCGTGAGAGCAGCCTCCCCGACGCGCGTTTCGAGACGATCGCCCAAGGGGCGGTTGCCGATCTGATCGTGGTTCTGGAGAAAATTGACGAAGGCCAGGGGCGATAGGGCGCCCGACGGCTCGCCACGGCTTCGACTCTGTCGGTGAGATGAGGCCTCGCCCTGATAGGCGAAGCCCGAGCGTAGCACGCGCGCGATGTGACGGCGCGGATCCGGGCCGTAATCCTGATAATAGCCCCGCTCCTCCCCTGTCAGCAGACGATGCCAAGCATGGTGGTAGTCGTCGTTCCATTGCGCGCGGTATTTGCCGTGTGCGGGATCGCTCAGGGGATCGAGCAAGCTCGCGCAGTTGTCGTCATTCTCCAGCACGAGATGGATCAACCGTCCGCTCGCTGCGGCAAGGTGCCCAACTGCGCGGCTGAGATCATGTAGCAGCGAGCGCCGCTCGGCTTCGAGCAGCGCATGCACCGCATCGAGGCGAAGGCCGTCGAAACGATAGTGCTCGAGCCAATGCAACGCATTGCCGATGGCGAAGGCGCGGACCTCCGGAATGCGATAGTCGATGGCATGTCCCCACGGCGTGTGAGCGCGGGCGAAGAATGCCGGTGCATAGCGGTGGAGGTAGTTACCTTCCGGGCCGAAATGGTTGTAGACGACGTCGAGAAAAACCATGAGCCCGCGCGCATGCGCTTCGTCGATCAGCATCCGCAGATCGTCGGGCCGACCATAGGCGCTGTCGGGCGCATAGAGCAGGACACCGTCATAGCCCCAATTTCGGCGGCCTGCGAAATCGGCAATCGGCATCAGCTCGATTGCGGTTATTCCGGTCTCAACGACGTGATCGAGCTTGTCGATTGCTGCGCGAAACGTGCCGGCGGGCGTGAACGTGCCGACGTGCAGTTCCAAAATCGCCGCATCCTGCCAAGGTCGTCCATGCCATTGCTTTGTACGCCATTCGAATTGATGGTGATCAATGACCTCGCTCGGCCCGAATACGTCCTGCGGCTGGAAGTGCGAGGCCGGGTCGGGAACCTCGATTTCGCCGTCGATGCGATACTTATAAAGAGTGCCGGCGCGCGCCCCCGGTATAGCGAGCTCGTACCAGCCCTGCGCGCCTGCCTGCATCGGATAGGGACGATCCAGCAACACTTCGACGCGCTTGGCTCCCGGCGCCCAGAGGCGGAACGTCACTCCGCTTCGGTGCAGCTCGGCGCCAAAGCGCGCGCTGGCCGTCATGGAGAGCCTGAGAATACCAGAATTGAGCGGGGCGGCGCGTGCGCTTTTGTGCCGGATGCCAGCTCCGCGCCGAGCCGCGGCTGCGGCGAGGTGTCCAAGCAAGCGGTCCAGCGGCTGTATGGCGGAACCTTAGGAAGCATGAACTCGATCGGCTGCGGCGCAGCGTTGAGCACGACGTAGAGCGGGGCGCCGGCGTCTCCAACCGGTCCCAGCACATAGGACAGGAACCGGCCTTCCGGGAAGTTCCAGTCCTGCTCCGTCATCTCGCTCGCGTGCGGAGTGAGCCACAACACTCCGAAGGAGCCGTCAGGGCGGCGGCCTTGGACCCAGCGCCGCGCGCGCAGTTGGGGAAATCGCCGACGCAGCTCGGTGAGCTCGCTCACGAAGGAGGTCATGTCGTCCTCCACTTTGCCGCCGAGGGCCGACCAATCCACCCACCCGATCGGATTGTCCTGACAATAGGCATTGTTGTTGCCGTTCTGGCTGTTGCCGACTTCATCTCCCGCGAGCAGCAACGGCACGCCTTGTGCCAACATGAGACTTGCAAGCAGATTGCGGCGCGCTTGCCGCCTCGTTTGCACAATCGCTGGATCGTCGGTTGGGCCTTCGACGCCGTAATTCGTACTGTCATTTTCATCGGAGCCGTCGCGATTGTCCTCGCCATTAGCTTCATTGTGTTTGCGCTCGTAGGTGACGAGATCCGCCAGCGTGAATCCATCATGCACGGTAACGTAGTTGACGCTCGAGCGAGGTGCGCGCTTGTCGTGATCGAACAGATCGGCCGAGCCGGTCATGCGTCGGCCGAGCTCGCCGATGAGATTGCCTTCGCCGGACCAATAGCGACGCAGTATGCGACGGAGGCGATCGTTCCACTCCGACCAGCCCGAGGGAAATCCGCCGACCCGATAGCCGCCGGGACCAAGGTCCCACGGTTCGGCAATCAGCTTGACTCCGGCCAAAACCGGATCTTGCCGGATCGCGGCAAAGAAGGCGACGCCGCCGTCAAAGCCGTTGGCCCCGCGGCCGAGTGTGGTGGCGAGGTCGAATCGGAAGCCGTCGACATGGCAGACTTGCACCCAGTACCGCAGAGAATCCATGACCATCTGCAACACGCGCGGATGCGTAATGTTGAGCGCGTTCCCGCAACCGGTGAAGTCGTCGTAGTAACGGGGCTGGTCCGGGAGCAGCCAATAGTATGAGACGTTGTCAATGCCGCGGAAGCTGAGCGTGGGACCGAGGTGATTGCCTTCGGCGGTATGGTTGTAGACGACATCGAGGATGACCTCGATACCGGCATCGTGCAATCGCGACACGGTTGATCGAAATGCATCGAGCGGCGCATCCACGGCGTAACGCGCCTCGGGCGCGAAGAAGCCGATCGTATTGTAGCCCCAGTAGTTGCTCAGCCCGCGCTCGATCAGATGCCGGTCGTCGATAAAGGCGTGGATCGGCAGCAATTCGACGGCTGTCACGCCAAGACGCCTGAGATGATCGATGACCGCCGGTGCCGTAAGTCCGCGGTAGGTACCGCGCCATGCCGGCGGCACGTCCTCACGAAGCTGGGTCAGGCCCTTGACGTGGGCTTCATAGATGATCGTGTCCTGCCACGGAATCGACGGTCTACGTTCTTCGCCCCAGGTGAATGCTTCGTCGACCACCATGCTCTTGGGCATGCCGCGCGCGTTGTCGCGTCGGTCGAACGAGAGGTCCGCCCGCGGGCTGCCGGCCCGGTAGCCGAAATGCGCGTCGCTCCAGACGAGCCGCCCTACAAGCTGTCTCGCGTAGGGATCGATGAGGAGCTTGTGCGAATTGAAGCGCAGCCCACGTTCGGGTTGATACGGGCCATGCACCCGATAGCCGTAGAGCTGTCCCGGGGCGACATCGTTAACGTAGCCGTGCCAGACGTCCTCGGTACGCTCCGGCAAGGCGATACGCTCGATCTCGCGCCGGCCATGACTATCGAACAGACACAGTTCGACCTTTTCGGCGGTGGCGGAAAATAGGGCGAAATTCGTTCCGCGTCCGTCCCAAGTAGCTCCCAAAGGATGCGGCGCGCCGGCCGAAATCCGCACGCTACCGCTCCGGAACGAGAAAAATTGCAGCGAGGGGCGGAACAACAAGACTCACCTCAGGGATTGTGCCCTCGTCCAACGTCCTGACCGCGCCCGCGTTCCCGATATTCGTGCCCCCGTACAGCGCGGAATCGGTGTTGAGGACCTCGCGCCAGGTGCCCGAAAACGGGACCTTGATGCGGTAGTCGCGGTACACCTCGGGAGTGAAATTCACCACCACGAGGCAGCGCTCCTGCGTGTGGCGTCCCTTTCGCAGCCATGCGAACACGCTGCGCTCGGCATCGTGCATGACCAGCCATTCGAAGCCGGCGTCCTCGCAATCGAGCTCGTGCAGAGCGGGTACCGTCCGATAAAGTCGATTGAGGTCACGGACTAAAGCTTGAATGCCGGCATGCCGCGGCTGCTCGAGAAGATGCCAGTCGAGCGAATGGTCATGGCGCCATTCGTTTTCCTGGCCGAACTCGCTGCCCATGAACAGAAGCTTCTTGCCGGGATGGCCGAACATGAAGCCGTAGTAGGCGCGCAGATTGGCAAAACGCTGCCACTCGTCGCCCGGCATGCGGCCGAGAATCGAACGCTTGCCGTGCACGACTTCATCATGGGAGAGCGGCAGGATGAAATTCTCGAAGAACGCGTAATGCAAACCGAAAAGGATCTGGCCGTGATGATGCTTGCGGTAGATCGGGTCTTTGCTGACGTATTCGAGCGTGTCGTGCATCCATCCCATGTTCCACTTGTAGCCGAATCCGAGGCCGCCCCACTCCACCGGTCGCGAAACCATGGGCCAAGCAGTCGATTCCTCGGCCGCCGTCGTCGCATTGGGGAAGCGTCCGAACAACTCGGTGTTGAAACGGCGCAGAAGGTTGATCGCGTCGAGGTTCTCGCGACCACCATATCTATTCGGTATCCAACCACCCTCCGGCCGGCTGTAATCGAGATACAGCATGGAAGCAACTGCATCCACGCGCAGGCCGTCGATGCTGTAGCGGTCGAGCCAGAATAGGCCGCTGCCCATCAGGAAGTTAGCAACCTCGGTGCGTCCGTAATTGTAGACGAGGGTGTTCCAATCGAGGTGGCGCCCTTGTTGGGGATTTTCATGTTCATAGAGCGCCGTCCCATCGAAGTGAGCGAGCCCGTGCGGATCGTCCGGAAAGTGTCCGGGCACCCAATCCAGAATGACGGCGAGACCTTTTCGATGGCATGCGTCGATCAAAGCCGCAAAATCGGCGGGGCTGCCGAAGCGGCTCGTCGGTGCAAAAAGCCCGGTCGGCTGATAACCCCACGATCCGTCGAACGGATGCTCGCTGAGCGGTAGGAATTCGACGTGGGTGAATCCCATGTCGTGTGCGTAAGACGGCAATTCCTCCGCCAACTCGCGGTAGCTGAGCCAACGCCCGCCGTGTTGCCGCCGCCACGATCCGAGATGAACTTCATAGATCGATATCGGCGCGCTCAACGCATTCACGCCGGGAGGAGACGGTTGCGGACGTTGAATCGCATTCTGATCGACCACGATCGAAGCGGTTTGCGGCCGCAACTCGGCGGCGAACGCCAGCGGATCGGACTTGAGCGGCAACAGGTAGCCGTGCGGCCCGATGATCTCGTATTTGTATTTGGCGCCGGTCTTGGCTTCAGGCACGAAGATCTCCCAAAACCCGTTGCCGCGCACGCGCATGGCATGCCGACGTCCATCCCACAAATTGAAGTCGCCGACCACGCTGACGCGCTTCGCCGAAGGCGCAAACACCGCAAAGCCCACGCCCTCCACGCCGTCAAGCACCATGGGGTGGGCGCCGAGCTTGTCGTAGAGGTGCATATGCGTGCCTTCGCCGAGCAGGTAGAGATCGACATCGGACAGGATCGGCGGGAAGCGGTAGGGATCCTCGATTTCGACTTGGCGTTCGCCGTAGCGTGCACGCAGGCGATAGTGTTGCGAGCCGTTGCGCAAACGACCCTCGAACAGGCCTACATCGTGGATGCGTTGCAGATCGCTTTCGTGACCCTGCTCGTCGATGACCGCCACCCCTTCCGCATCGGGAAGGAAAACACGGACTACGGATGCGCCGTTCTCGACGTGCGGGCCGAGATAGCGGAACGGATCGGAATGGCGACCCTCGATGACCGCGTAGGCTTCCGGCGTGAGCAACGTCATGGCGCAGCTTCCTCCGAACGCGAGAGGATGCGCCAGGTGCCTGCCAGCGGCACCCGCAGCCAATCCGGCCGATGCGCGAGCTCGTATTCGATTTCATAAAACGCCTTCTCCAGCAGGAAGAAGTCGAGAAGACGATCGGCGTCCTCGAGCGGTTGCGGCCAAAGCCTCGTATCGGTCAGCGAGGACCGATAGGCCGCCATGAAGGCGGCGGCGGCGTGTTCGCGCCAAGCTTCGAGCGCGCGGGCGAGCTTACCGTGTTCGTCGGGTGCCGATTTGAGCGCACGCTCGAGCGCAGCCGTTGCGGAATAGTCGATCGACCGGATGAGGCCGGCCACGTCGCGGGCGGCTGGGGCCTTGCGCCGGCGATCCTCGATGCTGCGGCGCGGTTCCCCTTCGAAGTCGATGATGGAGACGTCGTCCTTAACGATCAGCATCTGCCCGAGATGGAAGTCGCCGTGATGACGGATCTTCATCGCGTCCACGGTTTCCGGGAGCAATTCGCGAAGCCGCCCTGGAAGCGCTGCTCGATAAGAGAGAAGTGCGTCGACCAGTTGCCGGTCACCCTCCGAGAGTTCCGACCGACGGCGTGCCAAATCATCGAACGCACGACCGGCGCGCTGCAGCAGCGTTTCCGCCCACGACCGCACATCATTGGCCGAGATCGGTTCCGGGGCGAAGTCGACGATGTCGTCACGGCTGGCAAGCGCGAGCTGCAGCTCGGCGACGCGCCTGCCAACTTGGTCGACACGCCGCAGATAGGCGGCCTCCTCGTCGCTGTGCCCGGCGGCCTCGGCCGTCAGGAGCCGCTGCTCCTCGACGAAACGGTCGAGGTAATGACTCGTCACGGTCCACGCGTCGCCCTGGTTTTGCAGGAAACCGTGCACGACCGCGACCGCACTGCGCGCTCCATTCTCCTCGAGCTCGACGCTTCCGAGGAGCGGCGGGATATGCGCGAACGCAACTGTTTCCGTCAGAAAGCGACCGACCTCGATCTCCGGATTGAGACCCCGCTCGAGCCTACGAAAGAGCTTGATGACATAATCCGCTCCAACCAGGACGGTCGTATTGGATTGCTCTGTGTCCACGGCGTGAACGTCTTGAACGGTAATGGGGCCTTTGTCCGGAAACCGTTGCGTGGGCGCGAACTCGAGTCGGCGCTGCTCGTCCTCGACGGTTCGCGCGGCACGCAGATTTTCGAGCAGAAGAGCCACAAAGCTCGCATCGGTGGTGGCATCGAGCAAGGTCCCCTCGCGCGGGCCGCGGCGAACCGCAGCCAACGCATTGGGATTCTGTTGCTCGCGATCAAAACGGGTCCACTTGATGGTCATTGGCAGCAGATAATTCGCTGTTTCCCGTTTGCCTTTGGCCTCAAGCAACGCGATTCCCGAATCGGGACTGCCGGCACCGATCGGTATGGCCTCGACGATGTGGGTCGTCGGCGGATTGCCCCGTTCCGCATACCATCGCCGGCTCGCCAGAAACGCCGGAAGAACGTCGCGTTCGAGAACCGACTTGGAACGGCCGCGCAGCAGCGAGTTCCAGCCGTCAGTGACGACGAGCGTCTCGAATTCCGCCCGCGTCGGCGGCACCTCGACCGTCGATGTATCCGGTTCGCGCAGCAGGAACCAAAAAAAGCCATACGGTCCGAGCGTCACAATATAGGGAGCGTCGCCGATCGGCGGAAAGTTCGTCCGCCCGAGCAGTTCGAACGGCACGCGGCCGCGCCAGGGTGCGAGATCGATCTCGGCGGCTTGCGCCGAGCGCGACAGATTTGCGACACAAAGGACGACTTCGTTCTCGTACTGCCTGACGTAGACGAGCACGGCACGGTTTGCCGGCCGGATGAAGCTCCACGAGCCGCGGCCGAATACCTTGCTCGACTTGCGCACCGATATCAGGCGTTTGGTCCAGCTCAGCAGGGAGGCCAGACTGCGCGACTGCGCCTCGACGTTGACCGCCTCGTAACCGTAGACCGGGTCCATGATCATCGGCAGGTAGAGCCGCGCCGGGTCGCAGCGGGAGAACCCGCCATTGCGATCGGGCGTCCACTGCATCGGCGTGCGCACGCCGTTGCGATCACCGAGGTAGATGTTGTCGCCCATGCCGATCTCGTCGCCGTAGTAGATGAGCGGCGTGCCCGGGAACGACATCAGAAGGGAGTTCATAAGCTCGATTTTGCGCCTGTCATTGTCCATCAACGACGCCAAACGCCGTCTGATGCCGAGATTGATACGGGCGCGAGGATCGGTCGCGTAAGTGGACCAGAGATAATCGCGCTCGACGTCGGTCACCATCTCGAGCGTCAGCTCGTCGTGGTTGCGCAGGAACAACGCCCATTGGCAGTTGGCGGGAATGTCAGGGGTCTGCCGGAGAATGTCGGTGATGGGAAAGCGGTCTTCCTGAGCGATCGCCATATAGATCCGCGGCATCAGCGGAAAATGGTAGGCCATATGGCACTCGTCGCCGTCACCAAAATAGGCGCTGACGTCTTCCGGCCACTGATTGGCCTCGGCAAGGAGGACTTTGCCGGGCACGTAAGAATCGAGGGCCGCCCTGATTTTTTTGATGATTTGGTGGGTTTCCGGGAGATTCTCGTTGTTGGTCCCCTCGCGTTCGCACAGATATGGAATGGCATCCAACCGGAAGCCGTCGACGCCGAGATCGGCCCAGCGTCGCATGATCTGAATCATGGCGGAAAGCACGCGTGGATTGTCGTAATTGAGATCCGGCTGATGCGAAAAGAAGCGATGCCAGTAGTAGGCTCCTGCAACCGGATCCCACGCCCAATTGGATTTTTCGGTATCACTGAAGATGATCCGCGTTCCCGCGTAGGCTTGGTCGTTATCGCTCCACACATACCAGTTGCGCGCATCCGTTCCCGGCTTGCTGCGGCGCGCGCGCTGAAACCACGGATGCTGATCGGAACTGTGATTGATGACCAACTCGGTAATCACGCGCAGCTTTCGCCGCTTGGCCTCCTGCATGAAGCGGCGGAAATCCGCCATCGTGCCGAAGTCGGGATTGATGGTGCGGTAGTCGGAAATGTCGTAGCCGTCGTCGCGGCCGGGCGACGGATAGAACGGCAGCAGCCAGAGTGTCGTGACGCCGAGATCTTCGAGATAGTCGAGCTTTTCGGTCAGTCCCGCGAAATCGCCAACGCCGTCGTTGTTGCTGTCGGCAAACGCCTTGACATGAAGTTGATAAATGATCGTGTCCTTGAACCAAAGCTCGTCCGCCTCGAGCTTCGGCTCCGCCCTGATGTCAGCAACCACGTCCACGAGCGACCTCACGTGAAGCAGCGGAATAGGAGCGCAGGATCCTGTTGCTGATCGATGCGCAAACGCACGCCTCCCCATTCGAGGACGTGCCGCTCGCCGGTGACCAGATTTTCGATCGCCTTGATGCGCTGGCGGGAGGTTGATGGCCCGATCTCGATATCGCCGAAATGAAACCAGAACTCCCTTGGTTCGGCCCCTGTCAGCGCCACGGCAACGGCCACCGCATTGTCGCGCGCCACCGACTCCTTGACGAAGCCGATCACCTCGTCGTCATCGATCTGAGCAAAGTGCAGATTGCTGGTTTGCATCAGCGCCGCGTTGTTTCTGCGTATCCGGTTGAGGCGAGCGATATAGGCTTTGATGTTGCCGGCACCATTCCAGTCACGCACTTTCAACTCGTATTTCTCGGAATTGAGGTACTCCTCCCTTCCGGGTATCGGCTCGTGCTCCAACAGCTCGAAACCGTTGTAGATGCCGTAATTGCCTGACAGCGTGGCCGCAAGCGTCACCCGCGCCTTGAAAATCCAAGGCTCGCCGGATTGCAGATGGAGCGGCAAAATGTCCGGCGTATTCGTGAAGAAGTTGGGACGGAAATATTCGTGTTCGGGGTAGCCGGCAATCTCGCTTGCGTAGGCCTGCAGCTCATCTTTGCTCGTGCGCCAAGTGAAGTAGGTGTAGGACTGGTTGAAGCCGAGCTTGGCGAGTGCCTTCATGACTTTGGGTCGGGTGAACGCCTCGGAAAGAAAGACAACGTCGGGGTCGACGGACTGAACTTCTCGGATCAACCATTCCCAGAACGGAAATGGCTTGGTGTGCGGGTTGTCGACGCGAAAGATATGGACCCCTTGCGCCACCCAGAACAGCACAACGTCGCGCAATGCCTTCCAAAGCCGCTCGTTGTCGGGTCCATAGAGATCCGGATTGACGATGTCTTCATACTTTTTGGGCGGGTTTTCCGCATATTGGATAGAGCCGTCGGGCCTGCGTCTGAACCATTCCGGATGCTGCGCAAGCCAGGGATGGTCGAGCGAGCACTGAACGGCAAAATCGAGCGCCACCTCCAATCCCAGATCCGCGCAGGCTCGCACCAAGCGCCGAAAGTCCTCGAGCGTCCCAAGCTCGGGATGCACGGCGTCATGACCGCCCTCGGCAGAGCCGATGGCGTAGGGACTACCCGGATCGCCGGGTTCGCAACCCAGCGAATTATTCCGGCCCTTGCGGTTCGTGCGACCGATCGGATGGATGGGAGTGAAGTAAAGCACGTCGAAGCCTAGCGCGGCGATCTCGGGCAATCGATTGATGCAATCGTCAAAGGTGCCGTGCTTGCCGGGAATGGAGGATTGGCTGCGCGGCATCATCTCGTACCAGGCACCTGCGCGTGCAATGGGCCGGTCGACGAGCAATGGAAAATTGGCGCTGCGGCTGAGGTCGGACTGCTGGCCGCTCCTCACTGCCGCCGCAAGCGCTTCGGACAGCAGCGGCGCTGCATTTTCGACGAGGTCTCTTCTGCTACAGGCATCCCGGATCAGCCGCGCCTGCTCGGGATTTTTGAGCTTCATATCCGCCAGCAGATTGCGGCCCTCCGCGATCTCGAGGCCGATATCCATGCCAGCATCACGTTTGGTCAGGAAATCGCGCCGCCAACTGGCGAACACATCGGTCCAGGCCTCGATCACGAAAACATAGCGGCCGGTCCTGTGCGGGATGAAGGTCGCCCTCCAGCGGTCGTTGTCGCGGAGGGCCATGGGGACGCGGAACCATTTCTCGGCTCCGTCCCGCCGCCACAATAGGTCGGCCGCCAGCACGGCATGGCCATCGCGAAAGATGTCGGCCCAGACTTCCACTTCCTCGCCCACGGTCCGCTTGACCGGAAAACGGCCTCCATCGACGACGGGATAGACGTCTTCGATATAGATGCGATGTCTGGAAAGGTCGCCGACGGACCGGATACTGGCATTCGCTGTCACGGCTCGATCGTGTTTTTCCTGCCCGGACGCTGGAAGCCGCATTGATGGAACCGATAGCCGCCCCGTTTGGTTCCGGGGCGGGTTCAGGTCGCATTGCGCCGAAAAACATGGAATCGTGTGACGCAAACGCGCGAGTGTCAACGGAACAAACCCGGATCGTCTCGGCGCTCGCTCGCTTGGTGGACGCAATGCGTTGCATGTCGCACCCAAGCCCGGCGCCGTGGGTATAGCCGCCATGCACGACATTTTCCAACGTGCAAAGAATTGGGGTGTGGACACCGAATATCGGGACGGGTTCGGACATCTTCGGACTGTCGAGCCGGAGGTTCTTGCTCGAATCGTCGATGCGCTCGCTGCCGGCGGCGATGGGACCGAGCGCATGCTGCCGCGGACGATCGTTATCCGCGGCAATGCTGAGCAACCCCTACGCTTGGCCGCTGCCGAGGGACATCCGCTGCGCTGGGAAATCGTCTCCGCGCAAAAAATTGCCGAGGGCGAGGGCACATCGCCACTCTTGACGCTGCCCGTCCTGCAAAATGGCGTGTTCCAGCTGCGCGTCACAGTCGCGCGCCCGGGCGATGATGATCGGACCGAGACCGCGTGCTTGATCGTTTGTCGGGACCGCGCGTATCAGGGCGGACAAACCGCACCTGGGCGGATGTGGGCGCTCGCCGTGCAGCTTTACGGCGTGAGGTCGCTGCGCAATTGGGGATGCGGCGACTTTACCGATCTCGCCGCGCTCGTCGAACTCGCTGCCGACGTGGGCGCTGCGGGCGTCGGGCTCAATCCGCTACACGCGCTGTTCGACGACCGGGCCTCGGAGGCCAGTCCTTATGCGCCGAACAGCCGACTGTTTCTCAACCCCCTCTACATCGATGTGGATGCGGTTCCCGAATTTCCCGGCCTGCAAGCCGCCGGCTTGGAAGAGGAGGTCGAGCGCCTGCGCCGGCAGGACATCGTCGACTACGACGGCGTGGCAAACGCGAAGATGCGCGCGCTCAACCTCGCCTATGAAGCGTTCCTCCGGCGGGGCAATACAGAAAGGCGCCGGGCCTTCGATCGCTTTCGCGAAGCGGGCGGATCAACGCTCGTTCGGTTCGGATGTTTCGAGTGGCTGCGCCGGAAATTCGGACATCCCTGGTGGGAATGGCCGCACAAATGGCGAAGAGCAGAAGACGAGAAGCTCGCTGCGCTCCGTCAGACCGAGTCGAGATCGATCGAGCTGTTCGAATTCGTGCAGTGGCTCGCCCATGATCAGCTCGACCGCTGTCGCGCGAAAGCCCGCGAGCGCGGGCTGCCGCTCGGACTCTATCTCGATATCGCGGTCGGGGTCCGCAGCGACGGGTTCGACGCCTGGTGCGATCAGGATGCGGTCTTGTCGGGAATGGCGGTTGGTGCGCCGCCGGACGCCCTCAACACTGCGGGACAGAACTGGGGCTTAGCTGGCTTCAATCCGGCCGGGCTCGAGGAGCGGCAGTTCGAGCCGTTTCGCCGCATGCTCGACGCGTCCATGCGCTATGCCGGGGCGATCCGGCTCGATCACGTCTTGGGTTTGAAACGCCTCTACCTCATTCCCCACGGGGTGCGGGCGAGCCAGGGGACGTATGTCCGTTTCCCCTTCGAGGCAATGTTGGCCGCCGCCGCGCTCTCCAGCCACGAATATAGATGTATCGTCGTCGGCGAAGACCTCGGCACCATTCCCGAAAATTTCCGCGAGACGCTGGCGGATTGGGGCATCTGGACCTACCAGGTCATGCTCTTCGAACGTTCCGGCAGCGGCGCCCTTTTCCCGCCGCAGAGCTACCGCGAGAACGCGCTGGTGTCTTTCGGAACCCATGATGTTGCAACCTTCGCGGGCTGGCGGGACCAACATGATTTGGCGGTCAAGCAGGCCCTCGGCATGGACCCCGGCGAGACGGGCGAGCAGCGTCAGGGGGCGCTTGATGCCCTGCGCCACGCCTTGCACCAGCACGGCCTTGGTACTGCCGATTTTGCGGCGGTGGCGCGCTACCTCGCGGACACACCGTCGCGGCTCTTGGTCATATCCATGGAGGACGTGCTCGGCGTAAGGGATCAGGTCAATCTCCCCGGGACGACTGACGAGCACCCGAATTGGCGCCGGCGATTGCCTTTGGCTTTGGAAGATTTGAAGAATCAGGCCGGTCTGACCGCAACGGCGGATATCATGCGGTCGGCAGGCCGAGCCCTACCGCTTTAGAATCATGCCTCTTGGAGGGTACCGCGCGTCCATAACGAGGCCGCGTATAAGGACACCGCGTACATAATGTCGCCGCGGTTGTGCATATAACGAGGCCCGTCCATGCGTTGGCGGGAGGCAGTGATGGGCGGCAAATATTCCGCGGAGTGGTGGAACAAAATTGCCGGTATCAACCGGGACATGGCGGCAGGCCACGATCCTTCCCGTATCGTTGACGATCTCATACAGGCAACGGCCAGCGGGAAGCCGGCTGCGGAGGGAAAATCCGAAACTTGCCGGTCGAGATTTGCCGGCGTTGAAAGCAGTCGGGTGTTCTACGTGGAGTGAACAACCCGCAAGGTACGAGCACGCATCGCGCGCGTCGCGGATTGTGAGAAGGGGTTGGGTCGGATAACCGACGCACAGGGCAGCCGCTGGCAATCCCAAAGTTTCGCGCAATTCCGACATTTTGCCACGATTGCCGGCTGCAATGGGGAACATTCGAGCAACGGGGGGTTGCCTGATGGGAAGTGTCGATTTGTGGCGGAGAAAGGCAGAAGATTGCTTGCAGAAGGCACATGCAATGAGTGACCGGCAGCGTGCCCGGCTTCTGCTCGTCCAAG